>NZ_JBRCHD010000051.1:0-51252 GCF_053489755.1 Rhodoflexus sp. | reverse complement strand
CTCAGAATCAATCGGCAGGAGTCGGGAGGCGCATTCGGCGACGTTGGAGCCGATCTGCCGCTGCTCGTAGCTGTCATTATTGCCTCTGGTTTGGACAGTGTGGGAGTATTGATCGTCTTTGGGCTTTTACAAATCCTGACTGCTGTTACCTATCGGATGCCAATGCCGGTACAGCCGCTGAAGACAATGGCTTTGAGCAGGCTATACAGGTCTTTCCCCTACCTGTGCTGGGGGTGATTCTGTTCGTTGAAGGTTTAAGTCTGCTGGTGCTGGTGCGCGATCTTGCGAATGAAAAACGCAACTTTTTTATTGCGCTATTGGCAGGAATGATGGCGTTTGCAATGCTCTAATAGTGAAGCAGACGGCTACACCCATATGTTCTTTATAGGCGACTGGGACTTCGAAAGTTCGTTTGACGATGGCTTCGGGAGCGATTCAGGCTCGGATGGAGGTTCGGACGGGGGAGGCGATTCGGGCTGTGGTGGTTGCGGCGGGGGCGACTAACAGAAGCCACCTACCTCCCAAGCGCCTGATAGCGATTAGCATTCGTTGGGTCTATGCGCGTGAGCATTGTAGCTACTTCTTTGCGTGTAGCAGCATCTGCCTGAGAGAAAATATTGACAATTTCCTCTGCCTTAGAGTCAAAAAAGGCATTGATCATTACTGCATTGGGACGTACCTGATTGACCTGTGCAATTTTTTTAAGCGCTTCTAAGATATTCTTTCTGCCTGCCTCAGAATTTTCGGCAAAGTAGTCTAATCCTTTGCGGTGGTAGAGGTAGAGTGCCTCGCGGTAGCCATTCAACTGCGGATTGTTCAGGTTTTCAGCAATGAAATAACGATTGCGCGTATCGCTATTGTTCCAACCCTGTGCATTGGCTTGCTGAGAGTTATTCATAATATTGAGCAGACGCTCAATATATGGATTGCCGCCACGAGGGGCAAAACTATCTGCATCTAAAGCCAGTATGGTGTAGGCATAATAGGCAAGCATAGCCGTCAGATTGGTAGAAAATACGTTCTCTGTAAAAATCAGCGGCTGCGAAGGCAGGAATTCAAAGTTGAAACTACGGTCAAAAAAGGTAAGCAGGACGGTTTCGTAACTGGCACCGTACACAGGCCGGCTCGATTGGATCTGCACGTTGGCTGTGTAGCGTCCACTAGCTACATCCGTTCCACTGGTGAGTGTAATAAGGATATTGCATCGAATCCGCTCGTGCTGTTTGTAGTTATCGTTAGTCCAGCGCGTAGTGTTCATAAAGGTAGCGATCGCATCGCGGAGCTGCTGGATGACCTGCCGCTCTTGTGTCTGCACCTGTACATCATTGATGATAACATTTGCGTTTAGCTCTTGCGCCGCCGACCAATGGATCATTACCAGACTCAGCCACAGCATCAGTATTCGCTTAAACCACATGAGATTTTACTTGAAGAAGTTCTGTTAGGTGTTGTACGATGATACGGGAGACTTGGTTTTTTGACAGCAACGGCAGTTGCTCGCGCCTACCATCGCGAAAAAGCAATGATACGCGGTTGGTGTCGTGTCCGAAACCTGCGCCCGTATCGTTGAGCGAATTAAGTACAATTAGATCAAAATTTTTGCGCTGCATTTTATCTTGCGCATGCGCCACCTCGTTTTCAGTTTCCAAAGCAAAGCCCACGTGTACTTGGTCAATTCGCAGTTTCTGCCCTGTTTGAGCGGCAATATCCGGATTTTTAACTAACTCTATTGTCAGTGTATCGCCTTGTTTTTTGATTTTCTGGGTGGCTATCTGCGCAGGTGCATAATCGGCTACGGCGGCGCAATGCACAATGATGTCAGCTTTTGCTAGGCGGGAATCTACTGCGGCTTGCATTTCGCGGGCAGTTTGTACGCGAGTAATCTGCACGAGTGTATGCACTAATTGCAGTGCTACCGGCCCCGAAATCAGGTTTACCTCTGCGCCTGCATCTGCAAAAGCCTGCGCAAGTGCATAACCCATTTTACCGGTAGAATGATTCGTAATGTAACGCACAGGATCTATCGGCTCAATGGTTGGCCCGGCAGTGAGTAGCACTTTCTTACCTTGCAATGGGCGAGCGGCAGTGAAAAAATGTACGATCCAATCGGTTAGTTGCTCAGGCGCTGCCATTCGTCCTTTGCCATGCAGCCCGCTGGCCAGTTCACCTTCTTCGGGCGGAATAATCCGGCAGCCGTCTGCTTCCAATAGCCTGATATTGCGCTGCGTGGCAGGATGCAACCACATATCCAGATCCATTGCCGGGGCAACGGCTACAGGACATCGCGCAGAAAGATACACGGCAGTCAGTAGGTTGTCGCAGTGTCCATTAGCCATTTTTGCCAGCGTATTGGCAGTTGCAGGTGCAACAAGCATCAAATCTGCCCAAAGCCCAAGAGCCACATGGTTGCTCCATTCGCCCGTTTTGCTATCGGCTACGTAGCGGCTAAGCACAGGATTTTTGGAAAGCGTAGCCAGCGTAAGCGGCGAAATAAAATCGGAGGCTGCGGCGGTCATAACGACCTGCACGTCAGCCTCCTGTTTAATTAAAAGCCGTACAAGGGTAGCTATCTTATAGGCAGCAATACTGCCGCATACGCCTATTAAAATTTTCTTCCCTTTCAGCATGAAAGTACTATTCGGTATCCTCGCGATAATATATCAGTTTGCCTTCCAAGTATTCGTCCGTAGCGATAGTGGTCGGTTTTGGCAGACGCTCATAATAACGCGAAATTTCTATTTGCTCGCGGTTCTCGTGGATTTCCTCCAGATTATCAATACCGGTTGAAAACTCTTCCAATTTGCTGGCCAACTCTTCCTTGAGTTTGGAGGCAACCTGACGCGAACGCTTAGAAATGATTACTACGGCTTCGTATAAGTTGCCGTTGGCCAAATCAGCTATCTTAGCAATATCGCGTGTGATCAGCGAGGTATTGCTGTTGTATTTAGACTTTGACATATGTTGTAAATTGCTTTGGATGATTAGTTCTGATAGTTCTGAGCTGTTTTTTCGACGCGTTCCTTTTCTTTTTGAATAGCTGCTTCTGTAGCTGCTACATTTTTGAGCTGCCGCTGCGTTGCCTCAAAAATACTTTCAGCTTGCTTCATAAAGATGCTCTTAGGATATTTATCTATAAAGGCTTGATACATGCTGACAACTTCTGTGAAGCGTTCGCGCTTTTTGTCTATGTAACTGTTATCAGCAAGAGCAAACTGCGCTTCAATCTTCCGATAGGCTACCTCCTCCTGATAACGCGAGTCGGGAAAATCCTTCTGGAAGTTATCGTAAGCAATCACTGCTGATTTGTAGCGTTCCAACTGTTGATAAAGTTTAGCATTTTTGAATGCTTTGGCCTCTAACTTGGCACGTAACGAAGTGATCGCCCCGGCAGCCTGCTGGGCATAGGCACTGTTCGGATAGCGGTTGATAAAATCCTGAAAAGCATCAATTGCAACAGTTGTGTTGCTCTGATCTAAGTGGATTGGGGGCGAACTCATGTAGAGCGAGTAACAGTGCATGTAGAGTGCCTCTTCGGCAAATTTACTGCGGTTGTAGGTATCGTGAAATTTCTTGAACTCTGCCGCACTGGTTTCATACTGCCCTTGCTTATAGTAGCAATAGGCCCAGTAAAATTGGGCTTTTTCGGCTTCGGGAGTACCGCGAATGATCGGTACAAGATCCTCCAGCAATACTCCCGCACGGTAGTAGTCGCCCTTTTTTTCATAGTAATCTATCGCTGCGTTATAACGGAATTTCCAATCCTCGTTTTTGATGATTTTCTGGAACTTACTACAGGCAGTGCCGAGTAGCAGCAAAATAACTGTAAGAGGAACAGGTACTTTTTTTTGCAATGACATAACCACAAAATTAAACTTTCGAAGTGCAATCTGCAAAAAAATATGCGATGCTCCGCTTAATTGACGGCAAGACATAAAATTTCTTTTGTGGTTTATCGTTAAAGTTTTATAGATTTGGCTGTTGACAATCAAAGAAAATGAGTACAAGCAACCCCGTTTTATATTTTCCACTAAACCACAAAGCCTATGGATGCAGGCTTAGCCACCTCGCCGAAAGAACATACCGCGCTGGGAATTTTTGCCAAAGATTTTATGAACTTGGCAATACCGCCTTTGAAACCCACTGACACTGTCGGACGAGCCTTGGCGTGGATGGAAGAGTTTCATGTGCACCAACTGCCGCTGGTAGAAAATGGTGAATACAGGGGTATGTTTTCCGAAACCAAGCTATACGATGCCAACTTGCCCGCAGATCATCTGTTGGGCGACATACCTACCGATTTTAAAGATTGTTTTGTAACCGAAGATCAGCACTTCTACGAGGTAATCCGAGTAGCCGAAACCTTCAAAGTACAGACGATCCCCGTGCTTTCCAACGAGCATATTTTCAAAGGGCTGATTGTACTGCAAGACACTGTAGGGGCGCTGGCACGCACCTTTGCTACCCAAAATCCGGGAGGCATTATTGTGCTTTCGATGCCTGCCTACAGCTACTCACTTGCCGAAATCAGCAGGTTGGTGGAGTCTAACAATGCCAAGATACTCAGCAGCTATGTAGAGCCTGACGCACAGGACGCCAACATGGTTAAGGTAACGCTTAAACTCAGTGTCTTGGAAATATCGAGGGTCATTGCTACTTTAGAGCGATTTGGTTACTACGTGGCGGCGCGATTTGATGCAAGTGACGTTGTAGACATCAATCGCGAACGTTTGGATATTCTCTTAAAATATCTTGAGATCTGATGAAAATAGCTTTGCACAGCCGCCCTTTTGATGCTCACAAAGAACCCTACATAAAAACAATTTTTGAAGAACTGCACCGGGCAGGCGCACAGTTGCGCGTATCTGAATCTTTTAACAAGCACTTAGAAGCGTCCGGACATGAAATAGCCTGCGAGTACACTTTTTCGAGCTATCACGAGCTGGCAGACACCGATCTGATGCTTAGCATTGGTGGCGACGGTACGCTACTGGAAACAATTACTTTGGTGCGCCATACGGGCATTCCCATCTTGGGTATCAATCTTGGCAGGCTTGGTTTTCTGGCTACGCTGTCTAAGGAAAATATCGCCAGCGGTCTCCAAGCCGTCATGGAAGGGCGCTACACCATAGAAGAACGCTCGATGTTGCGCTTAGACAGTAGCATCAACCTATTTGGCGACCTTAACTTTGCCCTGAACGAATGCACGATCAGCAAGCGAGACAGCGCCTCTATGATCATTGTACACACCTACTTAGACGGCGAATACCTGAATGCCTACTGGGCAGATGGATTGATCGTAGCCACTCCGACAGGTTCTACTGCCTATTCTATCAGCGTGGGCGGCCCCGTCGTGCTGCCCGATTCACGCAATTTTATTATTTCGCCGATCAGTCCGCACAATCTCAATGTGCGTCCTTTGGTCATACACGATGAAGGAGTTCTTTCCTTTGAGATAGAAGGACGCAATAATAATTTTCTGGTATCGTTAGACTCGCGTTTCCGAACCGTAGACTCGAATGTAAAACTCTCCCTTCGCAAGTCGGATTTCAGTGCAAGATTAATCCGTTTGGGAGGTGATAACTTTCTGCACACACTCCGACAAAAATTGAACTGGGGAACCGATTCGAGAAATTAAATCCGCGTAAATTTGTAAAATTGTTATTTTGAGGCATTTTTTTTGCGCCAAATTATAGAGCAGTTTGGTGCTGCGTTGTTTCCAAAAAGTATGGTTATGAAATCATCTCTTTTACGCTTTTTACTTTTTCTGCTGCCGGCAGCTATGTTGCTGTGTACACAAGAGTCTAAGGCGCAGTTGATTGAGAAAAGGGAAAACCCTAAATTCAAACAAAACCCTAAACATACATGGTCGTGGTTTAACCGTAAAAAATATTGGAGCGTAGGCGGTAGCATCGGTGCAATGAACTATTTCGGCGACATTACCCCACAGCCTCACTTTGCCAGTATGGACTTAGGCTACACCCGTCCTCACATTGCATTGCATGCGACTAAGCGCTATCGCCCCAATTTCAGCGTGCGCTACTCTCTTTCTTGGGGAAGGGTCAAAGGCGATGATACGACTAATATCGGCCCCGATAAGCCGCGCTGGGAACACAATCAGTTTCGCTACATCCGCAACCTGCGCTTCCGCAACGATATTACCGAGTTTGGCGCTATGGGTATATTGGATCTGGTGTCTAATCGTGGTACTTTTTATCAGCGACCTAAACGCGTTATCCCTTATCTGACAGCTGGGGTATCCGTTTTCAGACATAATCCTATTGCAAGAGCACCGGAAGATTTCGGCGGCGATTGGGTAGCTCTTCAGCCGCTCGGAACCGAAGGTCAGGGACATGCCGACGAATACGGCAAACGTTATTCACGCTGGCAAATTGCTATTCCGATGGGTTTTGGTATGCGCTATCGCATCAGCACCCGCTGGGATCTGGCTTTTGAGGTTTCCTACCGCAAACTCTTTACAGATTACATTGACGACGTTAGCCGTAAGTACGTAGATCTGGGCATATTTGGCGACAATGATCTGGCGCGCGCCATGTCCGATCGCTCGTTGGAGGGCGGCAGAAGAATTGACCAACTGGGGCTGACTTTTCGCCCTAACTTCTATACCTATGTGGGTGCGGATGGTCGTGTTTACAGAACACTCGAAGGTTTTGGCAACGAACAATACGAAGACAATATTCGCGGCAATGCTCGCGACAAAGATGTGCTGATTACCGCAGGCATTCACCTGATGTATATTCTGCCCGGTCAGGTGCGCTGTCCCGAACCGTTCAAAAAACGCTTCCGCAGACATCGCTTGTAGTAGCAACTATTACATACAAAAACCGATAGATTCCGTTTTCACTTTGATTAACCGGCAGCAAAGAACTTTCTGGCTATTTTCCAAAGCAACTGAACAATGCCTTTTGCCGTTACCTTGCCAAAAAAATACAAGTACGCTACGGAAATAACCGGACTGAGCAAAAGTATCCACTCTTCTAACAAAAGCGCGCGATAGACCGGATAGAGATTAGTAAGACTTACGGCACCGGTGAGTCCGCTTTCCCAAAAACTTGCCTGCTTTTGAAAGGAATTAAAAAAGGCTTTGATTTTTTCAAAGTGGATTTGCAGTTGCTCTCTATAACAGTTTTGCCATGCTGTATCTGTGCTCAGATCATGCCACTGCTGTTGATGGTAATAGCCACCCGGATGGGGAATAAAATTGATCACATCGCCAAAGCCAATAATTGTTCGCAGGGTAAAAGAGACCTCGCCAAATGTAAAAGTTGTCTCGATAGTATGTTGCCCTTGACTGAGCAGATTCCGAGCAAAACGAAAACCACGCACAGGTTTGAGCAATAGTTCATAAACAGATACATACAATGCTTTGATGCGACGCATTATTTATTTTCTGCGGAAGATCTGGTTAAACGATTTGCCTGCAAGGTTGATGACTGTCGTAAAAAGTGTATTCCAGAATTGTGTAGAGGTACTGATTGAGCGGTTGTGTACATCCATCACCACCTCCTTGATTTGCTCCGGCATATTGATATATTGTGGGGTAATGTAGGAAGTAATATCGCCTTCTACCTGAATAACAGTTTGAAGTACGATCTGCTCGGTACCGATTTCATAGGCTTTGTAAACCATCCCTAACATATCGGGCAGGAAAGGCAGTTCAGCAGCACTATTGATGTGTCCCCAATCGAGGTCGTTGTTCCATTGGGCAGTCTCGTAATGCGAGCGAAAGGGGACACAACCCAGCGGAATCTCGTTGCGTTGGTAACGTAGGAAATTAAAGTGTTCTTTATCAACGTATTGCAACTGCTTTTCAGGATTCTCGTATTCGTTGGACTGCATCAGGGTATCAGGGGCAAGATCGCGGCGAAACAACTTAAATATACCAATGACATTGTAGCTCTGGCTGCTGATGCGCTGCAAAATTTTGTGCCTGCTGTTGAGTGTATTCAAACGGGCTGGGTCTGTTTCCTTTTGCATCAACTCTTCCATGAGTTTCACTCCGCGTCCGGAGATCAAGGCTAATTCCTTATATGAAAATTCTCCTCCAAACTGCCAGCGAAACACTTTGCCTGCATCCGCGGCTGTTAGGTTAGGATCGCTCGGCGACTTTGCCAAGCCATAATCAATCAGCGTTTCGCGGTACATATCAGCAAGTTTGCGCAACAGTACCCGCTTGTTGCCGGGAATTTTTTCGGCAGACATATTTTGCTTGATAATCGTATTGATCTCTAATCGCAGCAGATCGGAAGCAAGGTTTTTGATAAAATCACTCATTGGACTTTATTGATTATTTGGGGCAAATGGGTTGCTCGGATCGTCGTTGGGGTTGATAACAAAACTACCGGTATTATCAGTAATTATTTCATTGGAAAAACCAACGTTGAGTCCTGTGAAACCATCGCCGGCAGGTGGAAGAGTTGTATTCAGATCAGACTTTGCAGCAGTTCCATAAGCAGGTGGCAGGTTGATGCTCAACGGCTCGTTGCCTTGTAACTGCTGGTACATATTAACCAATGACAGAATGGTTGCAATGTTATTTTGGATCACCTGATAGCCATGTGCTTCTTTTTCTTTATGAAATTCGCGTACCCAATCATAGCGCGAGGCAATCAGTTCTTGACTCATACGAACGGTAATATCGCCCATGAGCATATTAATACGGCTTTCCATAATCAGGCAATCGCCTCCGGCATGCTGTACGTTTTCCTTGCTGTCGAGTTTAAAATCGCCTACAATGGTCTTGATTTCCAAAGTTGTCATGCGCGAAAGGCTATTTTTCACGCGCTCCATGAAAGTATTGAGCTGAGTATCCATATCCTTGAGGGTGTTTGAAAATAATGCAACAAGTTAGTTAAAAATTTGTACAAGTTCTGCCATGTCTGCCTGCCCGCTTCTAGAACCATACCGCCATTCGTAGCGAAAATGTGTTGCCGATGGTCTGATGTAATTGCTTGCATTTGAACTGTGCTGTAGTTGGATGCCTCTTTTTGCCAGCGCTTGGCTCAGCCAGTACACCTCGATTTCCGGTAGCTCTAAGCTGACTGCTACGGTTCGCTGCACTGCTGCGGCAGGAAACACGAAATGCCCCGAACTTTGGTCGAAAGATACATGCGAGCCAGAAAACAGGTTGCTGATTTTACCTTCCAGTACAAATTGCTCGGGCAAACCACTGTGTAGTTTGTTGTCGCGATCAATCAGCCAGAGATGATCAGCCATCCGAATAGCGAGTTCTACGTGGTGTGCGCTCAGCAATATTGCTTTCCGATATGCTTTGGCATATGATGAAAGGCTATTGAGCAATTGCGCACTATTGGCAAGATCTAAGTGTGCCATTGGCTCGTCTAACAACAGCAGGGGGGTATCCTGCGCAAGCGCACGTGCAATGAGTAGTTTCTGACACTGTCCGTCGCTCAGTTCCTCGATCATTAGATCTTGCAGATCGGTTGCGTGAACCGCCTGTAGCGCCCGCTCGATCAACTGCCTGTCGTGCGGTGCAAGCCGCCCTGTCCAGCCCGTGTAAGGCGCTCTACCAAGAGCTACTAACTCATAGCCTGACATAAACTGCGTGTGCGGACGTTCGGTAAGCACAACAGCAACCCGACGCGCCAGCCATTCGCTGCTTTGCTTGGCAATGCTATCTGTTCCGATAGTGATGCTGCCGCCTAGTAAAGGTTGCAAACCTGCCAGCGTGCGAATCAGTGTGGACTTGCCCCCGCCGTTGCGCCCCAAAAGTACCGTTAGCGTAGCCGGATATAAGTTCAGATTCAGTCCTTTTAGTAAGGGCATATCTGCATATCCAATGCTCAATTCACGGGTTTGCAAGGCAGGTGATAGCATTTACCGCAAATTTATTGGCTATAAGGAGAGGCTGTCCGAAAAATAATACAGACTTTGGTCTGTGATCTATTAATTGCTTGATAATCGAACAGCTACAGGCTGAAGTTTGTGCTATATTCATCCTTTTTGGACAGCCTCTCACTTGGTTGTTGTAAAAAGGCCTGCTATTAGTTAATATCAAAGTTATAATCGTCCATCACCTGCTGGTTCTGGTAAGTAACGCGGAAGGTAAACTTACCTCTTTCGAGGCGTGGCCTGATCTCAAACTCGCGTGTTACAATGCCGTTGGCAGCAGGTGTAACGGGAGTATTGATAAAACGATAGGGCTGACCATTGCGGAAAAGAGTAATATATAATGTTCTGTCAGCACCTTCGTCAAACATCTGATCGCCTACGCGGAAAGTAACCGTAATTTTTTCTACGCGGGATGCGTTGTGTGTCTGACCTTTCAGTTCCACTTCGTAGTCTCGTCCAAGTCCGCGTCTGAACAGGTATTTAGCTCTGAAATCCACTACTCGCTTGGCAATAGAGGTAGCTGTGCGATTTTGCATGGTGCGAATTTGCTCTTCCTGCTGCTGAATGATGGACTCGGCTGCTGCCAAAGCATCGCGCAGTTTTTCGTTTTCGGAGATTACACTGTCCAACTTGAGCAAAATAGCTGCCTGATCCTGATACAACTGATCAAAGCGTGCTTTTTCTGCTTTTAGCGCTTCTAACTCTTTCTGCGCACCTTTGAATAAGCGAATAGTTTTGCTCAATTGTCCGCTCAAGTTGCGGTTTTTCTTCATGGCTTCTTCCAGATCTAACTTTGTTTTGGCAAGTTGCCCCTTCAAATCGCTAATGTAGCCGCTCATTCCACGATCGCGCGAAGCAATAATATCGTTTAATCGGCGTTCATATTGGATTTTGTTTGCGCGAAGTTGGTCTAACTTACCAACGGCTTCGTTGGCTTTACCGGTCAACATGCTACGATCGGCATTAACTGCTTCTGCCAACTGGGTAAGTTCTACCCGTACAGAATCTGCATTGGGGTAAGGAAATGCACCTTGTGTGTTATTGATTTCTGCGTCATATCGCATAGCTAATTCGTCTAGATCGGAACGCAGTTCTTTTAAAGCCTTCTGGTCGCGCTCTAAATTGGTGCGATTGACCCATATGGCTCCTGCAATCAGGGTGGTTGCTAAAAGGACAGCTATTACGGCTGCCACTGTTCCTTTGTTGTTCATAAGCAAAAGGGGGTTAATGTTGGGATAAGGATGACAGTGAAATAATTTCTTTAAGTAAAGGTATGTATTTAATTCATTTACAGCAAGAAATGACTTTGCGAAAGTAAGAATTTTTTTTCGCTGCAAGAATTACGCAATTAATTTTTGAACAAAAAAATTTTTGATCTAATTTTGCCAATTGGATGTATCGTTTGTGCGGCATCTTTCAGTCTTTGCCCACATGATACATACATGTAATACATTAGTCATTCACCATCAAAACCCGAAATACTTTGGCTAAAGTCATTGACGGAAGAATCAACTTTTCTTCCATAAATCACCATTTGGAGTATCCGGACTTTCTCGACGTTCAGTTGCAATCTTTTAAGGACTTCTTTCAGTTAGAAACACCTGCCGAAAAACGTCAGCATGAAGGACTGTTCAAAGTATTTAAAGAAAACTTCCCGATTTCTGACTCTCGCGAGAATTTTGTACTCGAGTTTATAGATTACCTAATAGACCCTCCCAAGTACTCGATTGACGAGTGCATTGATCGTGGATTGAGCTACAACGTACCGCTCAAAGCCAAATTGCGCCTGTCTTGCAATGACAAGGACAACGAAGATTTCGAGACAATCGAGCAGGAAGTTTTTCTGGGTAACATCCCATACATGACCCCGCGCGGTTCTTTCGTAATTAATGGCGCAGAGCGTGTAATTGTATCGCAGTTGCACCGCTCGCCGGGCGTGTTCTTCGCCCAAAGCAAACACACCAACGGCACTAAGTTATATTCTGCGCGTATTATTCCTTTCAAAGGATCGTGGATCGAATTTGCAACAGACGTTAATAACGTCATGTATGCCTATATAGACCGCAAGAAGAAATTCCCCGTAACGACACTGCTCCGCGCCATCGGCTACGGTTCAGATAAAGATATTCTAGACATTTTCGGTTTGTCGGAAGAAGTACCTGCTACCCGCGAAAACTTGCAACTGGCGGTGGGCCGCAAGCTGGCGGCGAGGGTGCTGAAAACATGGTATGAGGACTTCACCGACGAAGAAACCGACGAGCTTTACAATATCATGCGCCACGACGTAGTATTTGAACGTGAGCACATTCTAGAACCTGAAGATTTAGACCTGATCATTGATTCGGGTGTATCATCTGTGATTCTGCATCGCGAAGATATTAACCCTTTTGACTACGCAATCATTTACAACACGCTTCAAAAAGATACTTCCAATTCTGAAAAAGAAGCCGTAGAACAGATCTATCGCCAACTTCGCAATACTGAAGCGCCTGACGAAGCAACAGCCCGCGAAATTATTCAGAGCCTGTTTTTTAGCGATAAGCGCTATGATTTGGGCGAGGTAGGTCGTTACAGAATCAATAAGAAACTCAATCTCAATACAAGCATGGATGTGCGCGTATTGACGAAAGAAGATATTATCGAAATTATCAAGTACCTCATCACGCTGATCAACTCCAAAGCAGTAGTTGATGACATTGACCATCTGAGCAACCGCCGCGTGCGTACCGTAGGCGAACAGTTGTACGCTCAGTTTGGTGTAGGTCTGGCGCGTATGGCGCGTACCATCAAAGAACGCATGAACGTGCGCGACAACGAAGACTTCAAGCCGGTTGATCTGATTAATGCCCGCACGCTGTCTTCAGTGATCAACTCCTTTTTTGGTACTAACCAATTGAGCCAGTTCATGGATCAGACCAATCCGCTGGCAGAGATTACGCACAAGCGTCGTATGTCCGCGCTTGGGCCGGGTGGTTTGAGCCGCGAACGCGCAGGTTTCGAAGTACGCGATGTTCACTACACACACTACGGTCGTCTGTGTACGATCGAAACTCCCGAAGGGCCAAACATCGGTTTGATTTCGTCCCTTTGCGTATATGCGAAAGTAAACTCGATGGGATTCATCGAAACGCCTTATCGCAGGGTGCAAAACGGTAAAGTGGACATCAACGACGACCGCGTAGTGTATCTGACTGCCGAAGAGGAGGATAAACATTACATTGCACAGTCAAATGCGGCTGTAAATATTGAAGGTGATTTTGAGGTTGATCGCGTTAAAGCCCGCTACGAAGGCGACTTTCCGATTGTCGAGCCGCATGAGCTTTCTTACATGGACGTTGCCCCGAACCAAATCGTTTCTGTGGCAGCATCCCTGATTCCGTTCCTCGAGCATGACGATGCCAACCGCGCCCTGATGGGATCGAATATGCAGCGTCAGGCCGTACCACTGCTGCGCCCTGAAGCCCCTATTGTAGGAACGGGACTCGAAAAACGGGTTGCTATTGATTCGCGTACGCTGATTATAGCTGAAGGAGATGGTGTAGTTGACTTTGTGGATGCCACTAAGATTGTTATTCGCTACGATCTGTCGGAAGACGACATGCTCGTTAGTTTTGAAGGCAATCTGAAAACCTATAAGCTCACCAAGTTTCGCCGGACTAATCAGGATACCTGTATCAACCTGAAGCCGATTGTCAAAAAAGGCGAGCGCGTGCGCAAAGGACAGGTGCTTTGTGAAGGTTATGCTACCAACAATGGTGAACTGGCGCTTGGTCGTAACCTACGCGTGGCATTCATGCCTTGGCAGGGCTACAACTTCGAAGATGCGATTGTTATCTCGGAGAAGGTAGTACGCGAAGACATTTTCACTTCGATCCACATCGAAGAGTTTGAACTTGAAGTACGCGACACCAAACGCGGCGAAGAAGAACTCACCTCCGAGATTCCTAATGTGAGCGAAGAAGCTGTTCGCAACTTAGACGAAAACGGTATTATTCGCGTTGGTGCCGAAGTAAAAGAAGGCGATATCCTAATTGGTAAAATCACACCTAAGGGCGAAACCGACCCGACCCCAGAAGAGAAACTCCTCCGTGCGATCTTCGGCGACAAAGCAGGTGATGTGAAAGATGCCTCACTGAAAGCCCCCCCGTCTATGCGCGGTGTGGTCATTGATACCAAACTCTTCACACGTCCTAAGAAGGACAAAGACCTGCGTCTCCGCATGAAGCGCGATGTAGAACTGCTCAAGGCTAAGTACAGCAAACAGCTGCTCGCACTCCGCGCCGATATGATTGACAAAATGTTTTTGCTGCTCGATGGTAAAACTAGCAAAGGTGTTTATCATAAATTTGGTGATGAAATCATTGCCAAAGGCATCAAGTTTACTCGTGCCAATATAGAAAGCAACTTGTTCCCACCGAAAAATGCATACCGCGACGAAAGTAACTACAACGTACCGGAAGAGGCAAACCTGATTGCAGACATCAACTTAGACGGCTGGACCGATGACGAGCGCATCAACAGACTGATTGCTAAGTTGGTTAAAAACTACAACGTGAAGCGCAACGAAATCACTGGAACGTTCAAGCGCGATCGGTTCACACTTGAAGTAGGCGACGAATTACCTGCGGGTATCGTACAATTAGCCAAAGTTTACATTGCCAAGAAGCGCAAACTGAAAGTAGGCGACAAGATGGCAGGTCGCCACGGAAACAAAGGTGTAGTTGCCCGTATCGTTCGCGAAGAAGACATGCCGTTCCTCGAAGACGGCCAACCTGTAGATATCGTTCTCAATCCGCTGGGCGTACCTTCGCGTATGAACATCGGTCAGATCTACGAAACTGTACTCGGCTGGGCCGGATTTGTGTTAGGGCGCAAATATGCAACCCCAATTTTCGATGGGGCAACTGAAGATGACGTGCAAAAAGAACTCAGTGAGGCAGGGCTGCCCCCTTGGGGACGCACAGTACTCTACGATGGATTGACCGGCGAACGCTTCGATCAGAAAGTTACAGTAGGTATCATTTACATGCTCAAACTGGGGCACTTGGTAGATGATAAGATGCACGCCCGCTCTATCGGTCCTTACTCGCTCATTACGCAACAGCCGCTCGGTGGTAAAGCACAGTTCGGTGGACAGCGTTTCGGAGAGATGGAAGTTTGGGCATTAGAGGCATTCGGCGCATCTAACATCTTACAGGAGATCCTGACTATTAAGTCTGACGACGTTACAGGACGAGCCAAAGCCTACGAGTGCATCGTTAAGGGCGAAAATATGTCTCGCCCAAATATTCCTGAATCATTCAACGTATTGATCCACGAATTGCGCGGCTTGGCATTGGAAGTTACGATGGATTAAGTCCTCGCACCTTTCTGTCATAAAAACAGCCTCCTTGTTTTCGCGAGGAGGCTGTTTATTTTTAGCCACCAACATATTACGTAACTTGCGGCATGGTTTTGCGTGAAATTATCATCCTTTTGGGCAAGGAGCTGCGTTTGGAATGGCGCAGGAAATACGCTTTTAATGGTATTTTGCTCTACATTGTCTCTACTGTGTTCGTGGCGTATCTGAGTTTCAATCTCAAGAAGAGTCAGCTCAACCCGCTCACATGGAACGCTCTTTTTTGGATCATCCTGCTGTTTACCGCCATTAGTGCCATTGCCAAAAGTTTTGTGCAAGAGCCAGAAAGCCGCCACTATTACTACTACCAACTGGTTCGACCTGAAAGCGTCATCATCTCCAAAATCATTTACAACAGCTTGCTCATGTGCATCATGTCAGCTATTGGCCTGTTGATTTATACCGTCTTGCTGGGCAATCCCGTGCAGGATATGCCATTTTTCCTCTTAGATGTGGCGTTGGGCAGTATTGGGTTTGCTGCCTCTCTGACCTTAGTTTCTGCAATTGCTGCCAAAGCACAAAGCGGCGGCACGCTCATGGCAGTACTGGGTTTTCCTGTCGTACTGCCTATGATTATGCTGCTAATCAAAGTATCGAAAAACGCCATTGATGGGCTTGCACGCAGCCAAAGCGAAGATGAACTGCTGATGCTCGGCGGCATTAATCTGATTGTGCTTGTGGTATCTTTTTTGTTATTCCCGTTCTTGTGGAAAGCATAGCCTCATGCTATTGCCAATCGCATGATGGGTAAGTTACCTCAAAGTAGTTAAATGTCGGCAACATAATAATTGCCCCCTCTTCCGTCGTTCCATAGGAGCTTCACAAATCACCCATACAACTCGAAAGAGGATAGGGACGATTTGAGTACTATCTCTACCTAGCCTTGTGTTTCTTGGGCTTCCGGTTCTTCAACAAAGGCAAGCGAACTACATTTTAACACTATCTTGCTTCTTCAATAGGAAAAGCTATGCGAAGCGCTTCCCAGCGCATAACTACCTCGCCTTTGCCCGGACTGAGAGGCTTGATCTCATAGGTTAAGCGCTGCATGGTGTCAGCCATTACCTGCGGCTTGACTTTGAAGCGCATCACATCCTCTTTCTGCTGATATTCGTCGGTGAGGTGCTGATTCCAGCGCTCGTTGATGATGACTGTCCACTCGTCGGGCGCAGGGATCGTAAAAATGGCATAAGTTCCTGATTTAATGAACTTTCCGTCAATTTTCATCGCCCGCTCAAAGTTGATGGCTGTTGCGTTGTGTGCGCCTGTTACCCATACCTCGTTGTAAGGAACAAGCCCACCCCAAATGATGCGTCCGCGCACGGCAGGTGAGTGATAGCGCACAGCAACCATTGTTTCGCCAATCCTGCCCGAAGTCTCGCGCTGTGGACTGCCTTTGATGGTATCTTTTGCGAAGGGATCTGCAATCGGATCTTTATTTTCGATTTTGAAAGAAATGACTTTAGGTTCGCGCTTTTTTTCCTGAGGGCTGCAGGCAATTGCAAACACAGCAGCAGCGATCAGTACGTAAATAGAAGGTTTGATTTTCATAACGAAAATGTTTCTTCTACAAAACTAAAAAACTGTAAACGCTGTTCGAGCGCATCCGGGAATGTTTTTTATTTTGTGCCATAAGATCCTGCCCGCTTAGTATAATGAATAAAAACAGGCTGATAGTCCACACGAGCAGCGTTTTTATGATTACTTGTAGGGGTAAATGATTGTTTACTGTGTTTACTATCCGACCCCTTGCATCCGTTCCCACTGAACTAAAAAATATTTTTTAACTATCTGATAATCAATGATGAAATTTTTACAAGATGAAGAATCAACACTGAAAAGCGCTGCATTTGCTGCACAATGATTTTACCGCACCCGGATGGATACATGATAATAATTCATCAAAAAAACAATTAAATCGAAAACCCTACCGGCTTTACTTCGTTTTTAGTCAACAGAAAGCAAACAGAGATGATCGTATCTCTGAAAATTACACCCTAACACATCAAGATTATGGAACAAAATCACACTATCGAACGACCGGTTATCATCACATTCATCTGCCTCGTTGGCTTTATGAGTTCCCTCTTTTTATTTTATTTCTGGTATAGCACGATCCTAAGGCCGTATGCCCCTGGTTACGAGGGGTGGTATCGTCCTTACATATTCTTTTCTGCGATAATCGGTCTTATTATGATGATTGGTATCTGGCATATGAAAAAATGGGCTGTGTACCTCTATATTTTAATTACAGCTATTGACATTTTTATATTGGTTTACTTGCGTACATGGAGCTTCAGTATTGTGATTAAATTAGCAACACTCGGCATTCTTCTTTTTCATTTCAATAAGTTCGAAGAACTCAACGAAAGTCAGGCGTATATCAAGCGGGTTGCATCAACCATTTTGCTTGTTGGATTAGGATTTCTTGTTTTTTGGAATGCGTTTTTCAAGGAATATCTTGCATACCAAGATGCGGATACTATACAAAAGTGTCAGCAATACCTTGCAACATATCCTAACGGCATCTACAAAGAGAAGATTACTCTTCGATTGGAAGATAAAATATACATAGCTGCTACCCAAGCTGCAAAAAATTACGATTGCTCAAAAATGGATGACTATCTCAATAGGTATCCGAAAGGGCGCTACAGAACTGCTGCCAGGAAAAGTTTAGAGCAGTGTCGTTATGAGTATGCCGCTGCCGACCAGAATATTGCTGCGCTCGATCAATTTATCCTTGACTATCCTACAAGTGCCTACATCAAAAAGGCAGTTGCCTTGCGGGACTATCTGCTCGAACAGCGCGGTAAAACTAACAAGAGAGCGAGTCGATAATAATGGTTGTTTTTATAGTCCATTTGGGGCACTCAAGGAAAAAAATAATACCGAGTCAAAACTATTTTAATCTACGTAGAGTTGATGAATTGACAATCTTGAGTTGTTGTTTAAAAAACAAGTTACTATGAAAACCGTATTTTCCTTATTTGTGGCATTCCTGTTATCTTCTACAGTGTTTGCTCAGTCTAAAGATGTTGTGGACATTGCTATTGGATCGGAAGACCACACTACGCTGGTTGCTGCCGTAAAAGCAGCTGATCTCGTAACAACTTTGAAGGGCGAAGGGCCTTTTACTGTTTTTGCACCTGTCAACAGCGCATTTGACAAACTGCCCGCCGGTACTGTTGAAACATTACTGAAACCTGAAAATAAGGCGCAATTAGCTAAAATTCTTACTTACCACGTGGTGAGCGGCAACTTAGACGCAGCAGCCGTAGTAGCAGCTATTACAGAAGGCAAAGGAACGGCAGTAGTAACCACAGTAAGCGGCGGTAAACTGACCATATCTTTGGATGGCGCCAAGGTAAAACTCACAGACGAATCAGGTAATTCAGCCTTTGTCACAGCAGCTGACTTAAAAGGCAGCAACGGGGTAATACACGTAATTGACAGTGTATTGCTGCCTAAGTAATTCTTTGTGCTTGCAATAAAAAAGGCTTCCGACACAATGGAAGCCTTTTTTATTTTTCTTCATCCTCATTTTGTGTCATATGCTTCAACTGATGCTTGATGAGCACTTTGACGTAGTGACGGTTGCGCCGTTCTTTCTTTGCGTCAGCTCTTTTTATGTTGCGCTTGTCTTTAACAATGCGGTCCAGTTCATTCAGATGCTCTAACTCCTTTACATCGTTCACAGACGTTCTTTTAGGCATATTATTCCGCTTTAGGAGATTATCTACGTCTATCAACTGTTCTTTTATCGCGATTGTTTTTATGGTATCAGATCACCTCTAAGCACTAATTGGCTAATGCCTGTATCCTTTCCAAGTACCTCCATAGCGGTAGCCGGGCTGTCCTTTGACCTTGTTACAGCAATCGGTGCATACAAAAATCCAAGTGCTACCTTTGGATATTTGTACCCTGTACATGGTAGTGGCTTCTACTTTACATAAAGCACAAAACTTAGTTTTCATCTTTTAGAGTATGGCTTTTGGGAATGAGGCTAAACGATTGGTTGAAAAATCGCTTGTAACCTTACACCCCTGTTAGTGTAACCAAAATAAAACCGTTGCACGCACCGCCAAACGCTGTTTAAATGCATTTGGCGGCGCGTACAACGGCTGTTTTTGTGCAAAAAAAGTGGGCCCAACAGGGCTTGAACCTGTGACCCCCTGATTATGAGTCAGATGCTCTGACCAACTGAGCTATGGGCCCGTTTCAGCAGTGGCTGAAATCGCTGCAAATATAAGACATTTGCTGTTTTGTTGAAAAAAGCCTGCATTTTATTTTTTCGGACGCGCTGCGGTGAATAAAAAGCCTACGTTTAGCAATTGATTCCATTGGAGGGCAGTGTCCTGATCGGTATCGTAGAGCGCTGTTGCACCAAAGTTGACCTTGATGTATTTGTTGACAGCCATTTCGAGCAAAACATCTAACCGATGGTCAGGATCGAACTGTTGGTAATTGGCAAACAGCAGGTAGCGAGCCTTCAGTGCAATATTTGCTGCCAACTGGGCATTAATGTCGGCTTGGATCTGTGCTGCGGCAACTTCGCTGCGTACCCGCTGGCCTGCTGCTACGCCGTAGCGCTTGCCGTCGGGTGTAGTAGGTAAAATACCATCATCTGTTACAATAGTGAAACGCGGTGAGAATGGACTCATTTTCAGCGAAAACCAAGGCTTGGGCTTGTAGTCAAAACCAATTGCAAGGGTTAAAAATGCAGGGGCAAACAGGTTGGAAATGCGCGGTTGATCGGTTTGTGCATAGTCGAAACCCGGTGCAAATTGTGAAAGAAAATTACCTGAGAAAAACACATCCCACTTATCGGCAATCGCATAACCTGCTACACTGTTCAAAAAAATGCGGTCTGCGTTCTTGCGCTGCCCGATACCCGCTGTCCAAACCAGTCCATAGATCAGTTCTGCGTCATTTGCCCACGACCATTTCGCCTTCCGGTAATTTGCTTTTGCGGTAAATACCGTACCTATTGCGATCGAATTAGTGCCTCCTGCTTTCCAGTTGCTGCTGAAAGACCCCTGATTGAAGTTGATACCCAGACTCATGCGCTTTGTCCAGTAGCTGGTGTCTTTCACAGCGGTCGAGTCTGCCTGTGCAAATGACAGCCTACAGAGCAGGCAACAGAGGATGCATAAAAAGATTGGCAGTGCTGATCTGCCTCCGAGTAAGTTTGTTTGCATAAATACATTAACTTTTGCGAAAGATAGACAGCCTATCTGCTAAAAATGTACTTTTACAGCATGTTTTTCATCCGATTGATTTCGCGCCTGCCTTGGGCTGTGCTGCATCTGATCAGCGATTTTCTATTCTTACTGACCTATTATCTGATCGGTTATCGCAAAAACGTGGTTCTACATAACCTGAAGCTGGCTTTTCCTGAAAAAAATGCCAATGAACATCGAGCTATTGCCAAAGAATTTTACAGGCATTTGTGCGATATTATTATAGAAATCATTAAAACGCTGACTATCTCGCCTGAAGATTTTCAGCGGCATATACGCGTAGAAAATCCCGAACTGTTGGGGCAATATTTGGACAAAGGACAGTCCTGTATTGTGATGGCAGGGCATGTATCGCACTGGGAGTGGACACCACCTGCGCTACAACTACTTTTTCCAAGCTACAGCTTCTGCCCTGTCTATAAAACGCTATCTAACTCATTTTCAGATAGATTAGTTTTGCAAATCCGCTCTCGTTTTGGTGTAGTGCCTATAACTAAAGAAAATACCCTACGCGAGGTGGTGCGTCGCAAAAAATCAAGCAATACATTTGTTATCGGGCTGGTTGCCGACCAAAGCCCAGCCGGGCATGAGTTAGACTTCCAAACCACCTTCTTTAATCTGCCTACCTATTTCTATACGGGTGGAGATAAATTGGCGCGACAAACAGGTTTTCCTGTACTTTATTCTGAAATTGAGCGCATAGCCCGTAGCCAATATGTGCTTCGTTTACAACTAATCGAGCCTAAGCAAGGTTATCCCAATGAAATTATCGAACTTTATGCACGATTGTTAGAACAATCTATCCGCAGGCATCCTGCACATTGGCTTTGGAGTCATAAACGTTGGAAATTTTTATCACATGAAAAATAAAGCGATTTTTTTTGCAAGTTTTTTATGGTTAATGCTCATCGCTGCCCATGTACAAAGTCAGGGAATTGATTTTGAAGCGGGAGACTGGATGACCGTGCTTGCCAAAGCAAAAGCAACAAATCGGCTTATTTTTGTGGATGTATATACCGACTGGTGCGCACCGTGTAAAAAATTGGAAAAAGAGGTTTTTACTCATCCCGAAGTAGCAAGTTTTTTTAATCAAAATTTTGTCAATTTTAAGATCAATGCAGAAGAAGGAGAGGGTGTAGAGTTCTCCAGCATTTTTGAAGTAGATGCATACCCTTGTGCGCTGTTCATAAATGCGGAAGGAAGGTTAGTACATCGTACAGTCGGCTATTTTAAGCCCAAGGCTTTTATTGAAAACGGCAGACAAGCCTTAGACCCTGAGCGACAGCTAATTACGCTGGCTCAAAGATATGAAAGCGGCGATCGTAGCAAACAGCTGTTGCGCAATTATGCTTATTCACTGTTTACTGCGGGCGATGCAAAGGCTACGCTCATCGCGCGAGAACTGCTTACCAGCCAATCTCCCGAAAGCTGGTATCAGCCTGAAAATTGGGAGCTTATTCGCACGATGGAACTGGATATGGAAGGCCCTGTATTTAACTATATCGCAAAAAATCCGAAAATATTTGCTCCCTACGAGCCTGAATATAGCCAGTACATCCACTTAGTAACAGGCAGAGCCATGTTCAAAGTAGGCAGAAGCCAACAGGTGAAGCGCTTACAGACCTTAAAGCAAACGCTGAAGTACTATTTTCCACAAGATTCGGCAAAACATATTGCAAGGGCCGACTTTTATTTTTACACAATCGGAAATCACAACGAAACAAAATATGCTGCTGCTGCCCACTATTTAGATCACTATTGCACCGACTGGCAGGAACTCAACGAGATGGCTTGGAACTATTACGAGCAGGAGGAAACCCAACCACAACTCCAAAAGGCGCTTGAGTGGGCAGAAAAATCTGTGCGACTGAACAAAACTTATCAGAACATGGACACCAAAGCACATCTGCTTTACAAATTGGGCCAAAATAGTGCTGCTGCCACTGCTGCCCGCGAAGCAATTGCTTTGGGCGAAGCTACAGGCATGGAGATAAGCATGACCAAAGAACTCTTATTGAAAATCACACAGCCCAAACGCTGAAAAACCTATCCGTACATTATTATTTATCTACCAACCCATGAAAGTTTTAAAATTTGGTGGCACTTCAGTAGGAAGTGCGCAGCGAATGCAAAATCTTGAAAAGCTAATCAACACTCCTGAAAGAAAAATTGTAGTACTTTCGGCAATGTCAGGCACTACTAATGCATTGATTAAGATCAGCGAAGCACTTTTTGCAAAAAATTATCAGGATGCGCACCGTAAGATTGATGAGTTGGAGGCAAAATACCATGCAGTAGTTGCAGAACTTTATACTACCGAAGCAGGTAAGAACAAAGGCACTCGCCTGATCTACGATCACTTTGGCTACATGCGCGTATTGGCAAAAAATATGTTCAATGCCCGCAAAGAAAAAGCGATGCTTGCTGAAGGTGAAATTTTGTCTACCAACCTGATGTATTACTATTTAGAAGAGCGCGGTATTGCTGCTATCCTGCTCGATGCACTGGACTTTATGCGCATAGACGAAAACGAAGAACCTGATCTGCCCTTTATTACCGAGCATCTGAACGCAGAATTAGCTAAATATCCTGAAACGCGACTCTTTGTAACACAGGGCTATATTTGCCTGAATTCTTACGGCGAGGTAGATAACCTCAAGCGCGGTGGCAGCGACTATACCGCCTCGCTGATTGGAGCGGCAATCATGGCCGAAGAAATCCAGATTTGGACGGATATAGACGGCATGCACAACAACGATCCGCGAATTGTTGCCCGCACAGTACCCGTTGCCGAACTTTCTTTCGACGAGGCAGCCGAGTTAGCCTATTTTGGTGCAAAAATTTTGCATCCACAGAGTGTAAATCCTGCGCGTTTGAAAAAAATTCCGGTGCGCTTGCTTAATACTATGCAGCCCGAACAGCCCGGCACACTCATCAGCGACCATACTACCGGACATGGCATCAAGGCTGTTGCTGCGAAGGACAATATTACCGCTATCCGCGTACAATCCGGGCGTATGTTTCTCGCCTATGGGTTTTTAAAAATGCTTTTCGAGGTATTCGAACGCTACAAAACCCCGATAGATATGATTACAACTTCGGAGGTTGCTGTTTCGCTGACAATTGATAATACTAACTACCTACAGGAAATAGTTGCTGATTTACAACAGTTTAGTACTGTTGAGGTGGAACACGGACAAACAATCATTTGTATTGTAGGCGATATGATGGCGCAGGAGCAAGACCACTTGGCACGAGTACTCGACTCGGTAAGAGGCATTCCGATCCGCATGGTATCCTACGGCGGCAGTAGAAATAACATCTCACTGCTGGTAAACAGCAATTATAAAAATGACGTGCTCAAGGCACTCAACAAAGGCATTTTTGGTTTGTAGTTCCCTCAAATAAGTACTGCTTCAGCGTTCTTCGCGGTAAACTTAACTGCGAGGAACGTAACGCAGTATAGATCGCAGTGCCTTACTCTTAACACACATAAGGCTGAAACGTGCTTGATTGCTTTTGTATCAAGTTAGGTAAGCAATTTAAAACACACATTCTTGATGCTGACTTGACTACAAGAACACAACGCACAAGATTTGTGATAACATTTAATTTGAACAAATACTTGCTATCCTGCAAATTTTGCTACATTTGCGCTGATGTTAGGGTGCTGTGCAATACAGGCTGTTGCACGGCTTAAAAGGGAATCCGGTGTAAGTCCGGAGCTGTCCCCGCAACTGTAAGCTCATTTACAAAGTACAAGCACTAGGCAAAAATTGTGGTTGTGTCTTGCCACAGCCGTTGTTTGTGTCGCCACCGCCGTTGTTTGTGTCCCCACAAACAACTTTTGCAAGCCGCTTGTCCTTCTGTATAACCAAGCTGCTGACCAACCCTATTGCCACTGAAACCTTCGGGTTTTGGGAAGGCGGTCAGCGGCGAGCAAGTCAGGAGACCTGCCCACATCGCACGATTCAAGGCTTTCGGGTGAAAGGCTAAGGATACTTCGGAAATTTTTCCGCAGCGTCATTTGGTTTTTGCTGTATGGCTTTGGGTTGAATTGTTAAAAATTCAAACCTGAATGCAATGTTTGTTTGTGGAAAAAAGGCTGCTTTATCGGCAGTCCTGATGGTTTGTATTTACACTTTGCCAAAAACATGGGCGCAAACGCCTGATTCGGCGCGTACGCTGCGCGAAGTAATCGTGCGCGGCATTCCGGAAAGCAAATTTGCTGTTGGCGCAACCCTCTGGCAGCCCGACAGCGTCCTTGTCTCGCGTCTGGCAAGCGCCTCGCTCAGCGACCTGCTGATGCGGCAGTCGGCCGTTTACATGCGCGAATACGGCGCGGGCATGTTGGGAACAGTTTCCATGCGCGGCACAGGCCCTTCGCAAACAGCGATGCTCTGGAACGGTATTAACATAAATCTTCCTACACTGGGGCAGATTGATTTCAATATTATTCCCCTCACCGCAAGCACGCGCATAGCCATACAACCCGGCAGCGGTTCTTCCCTCTACGGCAGCGATGCCATCGGCGGAACGGTACATCTGCGCACCGACACCGACTGGCAAAGCGGCTTGCAAGCGCATTTGCAACAAGAATTTGGCAGCTTTGGGCGCTATTTTACGCGCTTGCAGGCAGGCGGCGGCAGCGAAAAATTGCAGGTGCAAACAGGCTTCTACCGCTTGCAACAGCAAAATGATTTCCCGTTTCGCAACATTGCAAAGGCAGGCGCGCCTACGGAACGGCAGCAAAACGCCGCCGTTAGTCATTGGGGAATTACCCCTGAGATTTACTGGAAACCCGACAACAGGCGGCAGCTTTCGCTGAAAACGTGGTATCATAACCACTTTCGGCAGGTGCAGCCTACAATGGCGGCGCAAGAAGTCCGCGATGAACAGCGCGACGAAAATCTGCGATTAGCAATTGATTATGAGCAATTGACAGGCAACAGCGGCGTGTTTCGCGCAAAAACGGCTTTTGTTTTTGATGAAATTATTTTCAATGGCAACCGTTCGGCTACTTGGCGCTACATCGCGCAGACGCGGCATGAACAAAACTGGAATAGCCGACTCTCAACCGAAGTAGGCGGCAATGTGCAACATACCACCGCCGCAGTACGCGCCTATCGCGGCAACATCAGCGAACAACGGGCAGACTGGTTTCTGCTGTCGCGCTTGCAACTAACCCCCAACTGGCTGCTTTCGGCAACGGTTCGGCAAACGATTGTGCCGGGTTTCAGCGCGCCCATAGCGCCTGCTTTTGGCAGTCAATGGCAAAGGCAACTCACAAAAAATCAGGTGCTTACGTGGAAAATGCAAGCGGCTAAGGGCTACCGCGTACCTACTCTGAACGACCGATTCTGGCAGCCGGGCGGCAACCCCGACATCCGCCCCGAACATAGCTACAATGCGGAAACCTCGCTGGGTTGGCAGCGTCGCAATACGGGCAGTTATTGGCAGATAAACGCCACACTGTTCCGCATGTGGGTGCAGGACTGGATTTTGTGGTTGCCCAATGGCAGTTTCTGGTCGCCCGAAAATGCGCGGGAAGTACGCGTAACGGGTGTGGAAATCAGTGGCTTGTATCATCGCAATATTACAGGCGGCTACTGGGAACTGCGCGGACACTATGCCCTAAATCAATCGCTGAATCAGGTGGCGTTGAATGAAAACGACCGCTCGGCAGGCAAGCAACTGCCCTATACGCCGCTGCATCGGGCGCAAGGTTCGGCAAGGCTGTTTTGGCAAGGCTGGCTGCTGCAAGCCGATGCCAACTACACAGGCACGCGCTATCCAACGGCGGATAACGAAACGTCGCTCAAACCTTTTTGGCTAAGTAATCTGCTGATTTCCAAAGACTTTACTACGAAAAAAGTTCACTGGCAGACGTTGTTGCGCATTAATAATCTGCTCAATGCCGACTATCAGAACTTTCAACTACGCGCCATGCCCGGCAGGCATTTTCAGGTGGGAGTAATGATTGGCAAACCTGTTTGACGATATGTCCTTACATGAACCCAAATATTGTCCCCGATGCAAGGTCTTGTTTGAATGCAAGCCCGGAGACGTAGCCAACTGTCAGTGTAGCGAAGTAACTATTTCCGATAAGTTGAAAAGCCTATTGTCAAACGCTTACTGGTCTGATTGTCTTTGCAAGGGCTGCTTAAATCATTTGAATAATCTTAGCCGGCAGGCGGAAACCGCTCCCTCTGCCGCTAAGGGCAGCCGCCCGATAGAAGGTGTACATTACTACAAAGAAAACGGTTATTGGGTGTTCACCGAATTGTACCATTTTCAGCGCGGCTATTGCTGCCAAAGCGGTTGCCGCCACTGTGTTTACGGATTTAAACAAAATCAACAATGAATGTAGAAGAAATTAACTCATTAGCTATTGAGAAACGCATAGCCAATGCTGAAACGCGGATTTTCAAAGCCGTATTTCCCAACCTGACCAACCATTATGACACGCTCTTCGGCGGAACAGCTATGTCGCTGATGGATGAGGTGGCATTTATCGCCGCTACGCGCTTTACGCGCAAAAAAGTGGTAACGGTTGCAAGCGACAAAATAGACTTCAATAAGCCTATCCCTGCCGGAACAATTGTAGAGCTTGTCGGACGAGTTGTTCGGATTGGTCGAACAAGTTTACAGGTTGAGGTAGAAATTTTTGTAGAGCAGATGTACGACGAGGGAAGAGAATTAGCCATCAAAGGTAAATTTACCTTCGTTGCGCTCGACGGCAACCGCCGCCCTGTCCCCATCCTTTAAAAACGCTTGCTCCGCCGTTGTTCGTGTCCCCACGAACAACACCTAACCAACGGTTGCTTGTGGATGACGTGCAACAAACCACTTAATGTTAATATTTTCAACGAAAACAATGTTTGAGATGATTCAAAAATTCACATCCCGATTTTCATGGCTGCTTATTTGGCTGCTGTTCCTTGCAGCTTGTTCAAGCGACAAAGAGAACGTCCCTGCCGGCAAGTACGACAACGGCGTAATCATTGTCAATGAAGGTAATTTCAGCGACTCGGACGGCGAGCTTTCCTTCTGGAATCGCGCGACGCAGCAAGCGACGCAGCAGATTTTTCAGGCTGAAAATCAGCGACCTTTTGCTGGCATCATTCAGTCGGTGCGTTTGCACAACAACCGCCTGTATGCCGTTGCCAATCGCGCCGATAAAGTAGAAGTTTTGGAGGCTGGCTCTATGAAGTCGGTGGCTACTATCAGCGATGCGGGGCGCATGATTAATCCGCAAGACTTTGCAGCCGTTGGTAATCGCGGCTTTGTAACTTGTTGGGGTCCGTTCAGCCCGACTTTTTCGCGCGATAACCCCGCGCTGGTTGTACTTGATTTGCAAAGCAATCAGATTGTAAACAGCCTTCGTTTGCCTGCTTTCCCGCAAGGAATTTTGGCAGCGAATAGCAAAATTTTTGTCGCGCTGGCAGGCGCTCGCAATGTGGCGGTTATTAATCCTGAAACCGCACAAATTGAGGCAAGCATTGAGGTATTGCAAAGTCCGCAGCGGCTGCTGTTAGATGCCAACAACCGCATCTGGGTAATTGGCGGCGGCGGGTTTACGCGCATCAATCCGAACACCAATCAGGTGGAAGCCACTATTGCCTCATCAGCGACAGTGCGCCCCAACGGCAAGGCAACAATGAACGCCGACCGCACGCGCATTTACTTTCTGGTAGGTGGCTTTAATACGCCGCAAAGTGTGTATGAACTGCCCATTACAGCGACAAGCCTACCTTCTACGCCGATTTTTTCGCAAAATAACATCTACGGCATCGGCTGCGACCCGCAAGACGGCAGTATTTGGCTGGCAGATAGCAATGCTTTTCAAGGCAACGGTACTATTATCCGCATCCGCCCCGACGGTACGCGCATCGGAACTATTCCGGCAGGCAGAGGGCCTAACGGGTTTCTGTTTCGGTAGCGTACAAACCTGACGGGTTTTGAAACCCGTCAGGCTTGTTCTGTCGTTTTTCGTGTCTGCATAAACAACATCTAATCAATAGTTGCTTGTGAACAACGCGTAAGTCTTTTGTGCGCGACGTGCAACAAGCAACGGCTCAGTGAACTTAGCGTTTTTAAACATAGCGTACTTTGCGGTAAAACAGGTTCAGCCGTAAAGTACGCTATGATTTTCATAAAGGTATGTTACATTTCGTTGCACTACTTACTCAATTTTTTATTGATGGATTGGAGTGAAATTCAGATATGGCCTGTGCTTGCCGGCTTGGGCTTGTTTCTTTTCGGAATGCTGATGATGGAAGAGGCGCTCAAGGCACTGACCGGACGCTCTTTTAAAAAGTTTTTGCGCAAGCATACCAATAATTCTATTAAAGCTGTGCTTTCGGGCGCATTGATTACGGCTATTCTGCAAAGCAGCTCGATGGTATCCCTGTTGGTGATGTCTTTTGCAGGTGCAGGTATTATCGGGTTGAAAAACGGCATCGGTATTATCATGGGCGCTAATCTGGGCACTACTATGACGGGGTGGCTGGTATCGTTCATTGGTTTCAAACTCAATATCGGCGCTGCTATCCTGCCCTTTCTGGCAATTGGTGGCTTAGGTACTATTTTCCTCAAAGCCGAACGACCTGCGCAGTTCAGCAAGCTGCTCATGGGCTTTAGCTTCATGTTCATGGGGCTGGACTATATGAAAAACGGCTTCATGGAGTTTGCTACTCATTTCGACTTCAGCTTTCTGGAAGGCAAGCCCGGCATCTTATTTACGCTGATAGGTATGGGGCTTTCTGCAGCTATCCAGTCCAGTTCTGCCGCGATGATGATCATCCTATCCTCGCTGGCGGCGGGTATGGTTTCGTTGCAGCAGGCTTTCTATCTGGTCGTAGGCAGCGACATCGGTACAACCGTTACGGCAGTAATTGCAACGATCAATGGCAATACGATGCGCAGAAAGGTCGGCTGGTCGCAGGTAGGTTTCAACGTGGTTAATGCCCTCTTTGCTATCATAGCTATGAGCGGTTTCCACTACCTGATTACCGAAATACTGGCGGTGAAAGATCCACTCATTGCGGTGGTTGTATTCCACAGCTTGCTGAACCTGAGCGGTATCATCCTGCTGCTGCCCTTTCTGAATCCGCTGACGCAACTGCTGGAGCGCCGTATTATGAACGGGGACGATAAAATTACCCGCTACCTGAGTATTGTAAGTCCGCAGGAAAGCCATGCGGCATCCGAAGCGCTGCAAAAAGAATCCATCCACTTTCTTACGGATGCTATTCGGGTGAATGAGTACTTTTTCTATCTCTTGCAGCCCGGCAAAGGAAGTGCCAACGATGCTTATTTCCACCTGAAAAGCTATGAAACAGAGGTAGTGGAATTTTACATGCAAACCCTTCAGGTAGCGCTTACCAAAGAGGAAGCCACAAAAATTAATAACATGACGGCAAGCATCCGCAATGCGACGCTTTCGGTCAAAGATCTGAAAGACACCCGACACAACCTCGAGGAACTCAGCAACAGCGCAACCGATGCGCTCTATGGCTTCTTCAAAAAACTGCAGGGCAACCAAAAGAGTTTTTATAGTGAGTTGAAGCAGTTGCTGGAGCACGTGCCGGTAGTTGCTGCAAGTGATATAGAGCAAATCAGCCGCACACAGGCGCGGTTCTATCAGGAAGAAGTAGATGCTTTGTACCGTATTTTTTCCGAAACGAGAGAGATGAATATTGCCTCGCTGCTCAATACGGTGCGCGATATAAACAACTCGAATGAGTCGCTGCTCCGCTCGCTAACCTATCTGACCGCATCGCCGATGCACCCTGAAGACTAAGGCAAGGTTTTGTACGTTTGCCAATTAAAAAATGTAAATTGGAAGCATGAAAAACTTTCGGCTGTGGCATCTGATTGCCTTTCAGGTCTTGATTCTGGTTGGCATGTTTGTAAAGGCGTACTACCCGCTGTGGGCAGGGGAGGAGGTAGTGCTGCGGGTAGTTCCACGCGATCCGCGCGATATTTTTCGCGGCGATTACGTGGCTCTGAACTACGCCTTCTCTACCATCTGTTTAGACAGCCTTCCCAACGACCTGACAGCGGGAAAAACCTACCACTTTGGCGATGCGCTTTACCTAACCTTAAAAAAAGAAGGCAATTTTCATGTGCCTGCCGGCTTGTACCAGAATCGCCCTGAAGGGGTGTTATTCTTGCGCGTGATGCCCTCGTATAGCTATACAAACGACAAATCTTACAGATATATCAACCTCACAGGCGGCATTGAGTCCTATTTTACCAACAGCGAACAGGCGCAAAAATTGGAGAACATGATCACACAACAGAACAGCGATTCGGTTACGGTCAGTGTTGCCGTTGCGATTGCTGCCGACGGAGCGGCGCGTATCAAGCGCATCAGTTTCTGAGCCTGCCGCTTGGCATAACTTTTTACAGCATAACTTTGCTGCCCAAACAGAATTGATACGCCCATGCCACGCCTTTCGTTCCAATTACAGGCAACAGATACTGCTACTTCCGCCCGTGCAGGCGAAATTACGACCGATCATGGTACGATTCAAACGCCTATTTTTATGCCTGTAGGAACAGTGGCGACCGTCAAAGCCGTACATACCCGCGAACTGGAACAGGACGTAAAGGCACAAATCATTTTAGGCAACACATACCATCTCTACCTGCGCCCCGGACTCTCGATTCTGGAACAGGCGGGTGGCTTGCACAAGTTCAACGGCTGGAGCAAGCCTATCCTGACCGATAGCGGTGGCTATCAGGTCTTTTCCCTGTCCGATCGCCGCAAGCTCAACGAAGAGGGCGCCATGTTCCAATCGCACATAGACGGCTCCAAGCACCTTTTTACTCCCGAAAAAGTAATGGATATTCAGCGCATTATCGGTGCGGATATCATCATGGCTTTTGACGAGTGCCCGCCCTATCCTTGCGAATACGGCTATGCCAAAAAGTCAATGGAACTGACACACCGCTGGCTGCGCCGTTGCATCAACCGTTTCGACAGCACCCAGCCGCGCTATGGCTACGACCAGACACTTTTTCCGATTTTGCAGGGAAGCGTTTACAAAGATCTCCGCAAAGCATCAGCCGAAGAAATTGCGTCTTTAGACCGCGAAGGCAATGCCATTGGCGGGCTTTCCGTGGGCGAACCTGCTGAGGAAATGTACGAAATGACAGGCTTAGTCTGCGAAATCCTACCCAAGAACAAGCCCCGCTACCTGATGGGCGTAGGCACTCCTGCTAATATCCTCGAATGTATTGCGCTGGGCGTAGATATGTTCGATTGTGTAATGCCTACCCGCAACGGTCGCAACGGAATGTTGTTCACTTCAGAAGGCATTATCAACATCAAAAACGAAAAGTGGAAAAGTGATTTTACACCGCTCGATCCGCAGGTAGGAGGCTACGTCAATACTTTCTACAGCAAAGCCTACTTGCGCCACCTGATTGTTGCGGGCGAACTGCTGGGCGGGCAAATCGCCAGCCTGCAAAATCTGAGTTTCTATCTCTGGCTGGTTGGACAGGCGCGTCAGCACATTTTGGCAGGTACTTTCGGCGAATGGAAAAAACAAATGCTCGAAAAAGTAACGCGCCGCTTGTAGCGCATCAACTATTGCTTGAGCAGCCTGTTCAGCAGCAGTGCTGCCAGCAGAAATGCTCCGGCATAAATGGCAGCGCTTGACCACTCCATCAGCACCGCTTTCCCGATTCCAAATAGCGCGGCATAGCACAAAACCAGTCCTGTGCCCCATTTGGCAAAAAGTACGGGCAATTTGTTTTCCACAGGCAATTCCAGCGATTCGGCAATAGGCTTCCATGCGCCCTGTGGGCGGACATCGCGGTAAAATTGCTGCAAATGTGCCCGATCCGTTGGTGGGGTGAGGAAAGTTACCACCAGCCATACAAGGGTCGTAAAGCCGATGGTCAGGAAAAAGCTATCGGGAAATTCCATTTGGAAGACAAAGCGCGAAACCGAGTAACCGATAAAAGGAGCAATCGTCGCTGCAATTTCGCCCCACGCATTCACGCGCCACCAGTACCAGCGCAAAATCAGCACCAGCCCCAGCCCTGCGCCGCACTCGATCATAAAATTGAATGCGCCCGAGAGCGTTTCTATCTGCGAGGTGATAATGAGCGATACGAGCATCAGCAAAAAAGTAGTCAGCCGCGAAGCAGCTACGAACTGCCGCTGACTTGCATCGGGGCGAATGAAGCGTTTATAGAGGTCGTTGATAATGTAGCTTGCCCCCCAATTGAGTTGAGTAGAAACCGTGCTCATGTAAGCTGCCAGAAAAGCAACGAGCAGCAGCCCGCGCAGTCCTTCGGGCAGAAAATCTTTCATAGCCAGCACATAGCCGAGCTTTCGGTCGGCTTCGGGCAGTTCGGGATAGAGGATAAGCGCACACAAACCGACCAGCATCCATGGCCAAGGACGCAGCGCATAGTGTGCAATCTGAAAAAGGAGCATGGCTTTGACGGCGTGTTCTTCGTTGCGGGCGCTCATCATGCGCTGGGCGATGTAGCCGCCGCCGCCTGGTTCTGCACCCGGATACCAGCTTGCCCACCATTGCATCCCTACATAAGCCAGAAAGCTACCTAAACCGAGGCTAAAGGTTTTGGCAGTTGTACCCGTTGCCGCAGCGCCGCTAAAGTCTAAGGAAGGAAAAAAGTTCAGCATCCAATCAGGCAGTTGGGCTTTCATGCCGCTGATGCCGCCGATTTTTTCTGAGCTAACTACAATCACCGCCAGCAGCACACAGCCCGTCATAGCGATAATAAACTGCACAAAATCCGTAATGGCGACTCCCATTAGCCCCGAAAGGCTGGAGTAGGCTACTACCAGCAGCATAGCCGCGCCAATCCACCAGAGCAATTCCTGATCGGGGACGTTGAAAAAAATCTTGATCAGTGCGCCCAGCGCCAGATTGACCCATGCAATAATAACGGCATTCATAAAAATACCGAGATAAACCGCCTTAAAGCCGCGCAGGAAGGCTGCGGGCTTGCCGCTGTAGCGTTTTTCTACCAGTTCTACGTCGGTCAGAATGTTGGCTCTGCGCCACAGGTCGGCGAAAAAGAAGGTAGAAAGCATACCGCCAATGAGGAAATTCCACCAGAGCCAGTTGCCGCTGATACCGTTTTTGGCAACCAACTCTGTTACGAGCAGCGGGGTATCGGCTGCGAATGTCGTCGCTACCATCGAAGTGCCTGCAATCCACCAGGGCAGGTTACGCCCACCAAGGAAGAAATTTTCCATACCTTTGCCTGCCTGTCCGGCATAGCCAATGCCAATGCCCAGTGATACAAGTAAGAAGGCTACGATCACTACCCAGTCTATTCCGCTTAGTTCCATAGAGAGTCTGTCAGGGACTGATTTGTTTTTGTTTACGGCTCGCAAATACGTTAAATAGGCAGGAAATCCCAAATCGGATTTGTAACTTTGCGAATTCACAGCCAGAATGTCAGTCGGGTGGCTGGTTGGCACATTTTTGAACCACCTGTAAACTGTTATGTTAGACTTTCTCACCAAAGGCTTCGCTAAACTGTTTGGCACCAAGTCCGAACGCGACCTGAAACAGATTTATCCGCTGGTTGCGGCTATTAATGAAGAATATGCTAAGCTCAAGGCATTGAGCGATGATGAACTCAGAGGTAAAACCTCTGCCTTTAAAGAGCTAATCGCGCAAGAGTTGGCCGATTTGGACAGCCAACTTGCCGATCTGCATAATCGTGTGGCTGAAACACCCAGTATAGATATCGAGGCGAAAGAGCAAATTTTCCAACAGATAGATCGCTTGGAGAAAGAGCATGACAAGAAGTTGGAGGAGGTACTGCTCAAGATATTGCCACAGGCTTTCGCCGTAGTGCGCGAAACGGCTCTCCGCTGGACAAATAATAAGCAATTAGTTGTTACAGCTACTCCTTTTGACCATGAAGTTGCTGCTACCCGTCAAGGCGTAACCATAGAAGGCGACAAAGCCATCTGGCACAACCAGTGGATGGCAGCAGGCAATCCGGTAACATGGGAGATGGTACATTATGATGTACAACTTATCGGCGGGATCGTGTTGCATCAGGGTAAGATCGCTGAAATGGCAACCGGTGAAGGTAAAACGCTCGTAGCTACCCTTCCTGCTTATCTGAATGCTTTAGGCGGCAAAGGCGTACACATTGTTACGGTAAACGACTATCTTGCCCGCCGCGACAGCGAGTGGATGGGTCCATTGTTCGAGTTCCACGGCCTGCGCGTAGATTGCATAGACAAGCATCAGCCCAACACTCCGATGCGTCGCCGCGCCTACATGGCAGATATTACCTATGGCACTAACAATGAATTTGGTTTTGACTACCTGCGCGACAACATGGCGCGCGAGATACCTGAATTGGTACAGCGCAAGCACCATTATGCAATGGTGGACGAGGTGGACTCTGTATTGATTGATGATGCCCGTACACCGCTCATCATCTCCGGCCCTGTCGGTGCGGGCAACGAAGACGAGCAACTCTACTATGACCTCAAACCACGCGTCAGCCGCTTGGTTGAAGCCCAAAAACAACTGACTATCAAATTTTTGAACGAAGCCAAAAAGCTATTGGCAGAGGGTAAAGATGAAGAAGGTGGGCTGGCTTTGTTCCGTGCATACAGAGGGCTTCCCAAAAGTAAACCACTCATTAAATACCTTAGCGAGCCGGGCATCAAAGCCAAAATGCAGAAAGTAGAGAACTTCTACATGCAGGACAACTCTAAGATGATGCCTGAAGCTGACAAGCCGCTGTATTTCGTTATTGACGAAAAACACAACTCGGTAGAGCTGACGCAAAACGGCATCAATTTTATCACAGAGGCAGGAGAAGACGCAGGATTTTTCGTGTTGCCCGATATTGGTGTAGAAATAGCCAACATAGACAACAATCCTGAAATCAGCGAAGAAGAAAAACTGATCGCCAGAGATAAGGTGCTGACAGACTATACCGTCAAAAATCAGCGCATTCATAGCGTAAACCAGTTGCTGAAGGCCTATACCTTGTTTGAACGCGATGTGGATTACATCATAGTAGATGGCAAAGTAAAAATTGTGGATGAGCAAACCGGTCGCGTGATGGAGGGTCGCCGCTACTCGGACGGTCTGCATCAGGCACTGGAAGCCAAAGAAAACGTGAAAGTAGAAGAATCCACCCAGACGTATGCTACCATTACTCTGCAAAACTACTTCCGCATGTACCACAAACTCGCCGGTATGACCGGCACAGCCAGCACAGAGGCAGGCGAGTTCTGGGAAATCTATAAGTTAGACGTAGTAGAAATTCCGACTAACAAGCCGGTTATCCGCAAAGACGAGGAAGATAAAGTTTACAAAACAGTTCGCGAAAAATACAACGCCGTAGTGGCTGAAATTCAGAGCCTTGTAGCCGCAGGCAGGCCGGTACTTGTAGGTACTACTTCGGTAGAAAACTCTGAAATTATCAGCCGTATGCTGCAATTGCGTAAAATTCCACATCAGGTATTGAACGCCAAGCAACATGCCCGCGAGGCCGAAATTATAGCCAATGCAGGTATTCCCGGCACAGTAACGATTGCTACCAACATGGCAGGGCGCGGTACAGATATTAAACTTACGCCCGAATCTAAGCAGGCAGGCGGGCTTGCCATTATCGGTACAGAACGCCACGAAAGTCGCCGTGTGGATCGCCAGTTGCGCGGTCGTGCAGGTCGTCAAGGCGATCCGGGTTCTTCGCAGTTTTTTGTCAGCCTCGAAGACGAACTGATGCGTCTCTTTGGATCAGAGCGCATTGCAGGCATTATGGACAGGCTGGGGCTGGAAGAGGGCGAAGTGATCCAGCACTCGATGATTACCAAATCTATTGAACGCGCCCAGAAAAAAGTTGAAGAAAATAACTTCGGCATTCGCAAGCGCTTGCTGGAATACGATGACGTAATGAACGCGCAGCGCGAAGTAATCTACCGCCGCCGTCGCAATGCCCTCTTTGGCGAGCGTCTGTCGCTCGATATTATGACAATGTTCTACGACACTTGTCAGGAAATTGTGGATAATAACAAAGGCAACTACGAAAGTTTTAAACTCAATATTCTGTCGCAGTTCGGGCTTACTTCATCCATTACGAGAGAGCAATTTGCTCAGAGCAATATTGTTGAACTTTTATACGACGAAATATACAACTGCTACCTGAACAAGAACAAGCAGTTGGCAGATATGATTTTCCCTGTGTTGAGCCACGCTTACCAGACTCAAGGGGCAACTTTCCGCGATGTCGCTATGGTATTTACTGATGGCAGACGCAGGATCAATATTGTTACTAATTTGCAACAAGCCGTAGCAACAGGCGGCATGGCGCTTATTTTTAATATGGAGCAGGCCGTTACGCTGGCGCTCATAGATCAGTACTGGAAAGAGCACCTGCGCGAGATGGACGATCTGCGCCAGTCTGTGCAGTTTGCCACATTAGAGCAAAAAGACCCACTCTTGATCTATAAATTTGAGGCATTTGAACTGTTCAAAGCCCTTGTTGGCGAACTGAACGTACAGATTTCTTCTTTCCTGTTCCGCGCAATACCACAGGACGATAGTCAGGATGCTGTTCAAAATGCGCAGGCAGTGGCAGCAGCTAACAACCGCCGTCAGCAACAGCAGCCTAAACTTTCAGCAAACAAGCCTGAGGCAGCAACTGTCAGCACCCGCAGCGACAACAAAACGGCGTACAGCACCAACAACCGCCGTCAGGTAGAGATTACCAAGCCCGTAGTAGCCCCAAAATTGCCCAAGCGCAACGATAAGGTAACAGTTCGCTACATGGACGGACGCATCGTAGAAACCAAGTTCAAAAACGTCGAGCAAGACCTGCGAGATAACAAATGTATTCTAATGTAGCACCTTATGCTAACAATGAATCATCTACCATGCAGTTTTTATTCCGTAGGGATTACACATCGGTAGCATGAAAATCAATCCTGCCTCCCTTTTCCTGAGGCTGTCCAAAAAGGCTGAATGTAGCACAGGCTTCAGTTTATAGCTATTTGATGATCAGTTATTTAGCAAATCACAGACTAAAGTCCGTGTTACTTTGGACAGCCTCAACTGTAGCGTATCTTTAAGCCGCTCAAATTTTCCACACAACCACATGAAAACAAAACTTACCTTTCTGTTGCTATGGGTGGCGGCGGTAGCACTGGCGCAAAACTCCCAACTGACCGTCTCCTACATCATGCGCAACCCCAAATGGATGGGGACTTCACCCGACAATATGCGCTGGGCTGACGATGGCAAAACGCTGTATTTTGATTGGAGTGATGACAAAAACCTGCACGCCGTTGACCCTGTAACAGGCAAATGGCGCAAGGTAGCCAACGACGAGCAGCGCAGCCTTGCCTTTGGCGGGCAATACAACAACAGCCGCACCAAACGCGTGTATGCCAAAGATGGCGATATTTTCATCAAAGACATGACTTCGGGCGCAGTTACGCAACTCACCCAAACCACCGAAGCCGAGTTTGCGCCGCGTCTGAGTGCCGAAGGCGACCGCGTATTCTTCCAGCAAGGCACAAACCTGTTTGCGATTCATCTCAAATCAGGGCGGTTGGAGCAACTCACCGACTTCCGACGCGGAAACAAACCTGCCAATACCCAAAAAACCGAGCAAGCGCAGTGGTTAGAAGCCGACCAGCAACGCTTATTCTCTGTTTTGCGGGAGCGCAAAGCCGCTGAGGATGAGCGCAAAGCACGCCAAGAGCAGCTGCGCCCTGTTCGCCCCAAAGAATATTACTTTCAGGAAAAGCAGTTAGACAACCTCAGCATCAGCCCTGACGGCAACTTTGTGCTGTTCCGCATAGGTATGCGCCCGACAGGCAGCAAGCCAACCGCCGTACCTGACTACATGGCAGCATCGGGCTATACCGAAAACCTGAACGCCCGTCCCAAAGTCGGCGACCAACTCCCCACCTACGAAGTTGCCCTCTACGACCGCCGCCGCGATACGCTGCTCTACCTTTCTACCGCTCAACTGCCGGGCATTGATGAGCAGCCCGCTTATCTGGCAAATCCTGCCAAAAAGAAGCGCGAACTTACGCCTTTGGGGATGCAGTGGAGCGAAAACAGTCGCTATGCCATGCTCGTATTGCGTGCGCAGGACAACAAAGACCTTTGGATTACCATTGTTGACCCGCAGTCGGGCAGCCTGAAAACCATTGACCGCCAACGCGATGAGGCATGGATTGCCGGACCCGGTATCGGGTCCAATAATGGCTGGATAGATAACCAAACGATTTGGTTTCAGTCCGAAGAAACGGGCTGGTCGCACTTGTACGTTGCCAATGTGGAAAACGGCGCGAAAAAAGCCCTCACTTCGGGCAAATATGAAGTGCGCTTTGCCCAACTCAGCCGCGATAAGAAGCACTTTTACATTGCCACAAGTGAAATACATCCGGGCGAAGACCATCTGTACAAAATCCCTGTAGCAGGCGGAGTGGCTCAGCGCCTAACCTATCTGACAGGCGGCAATGAGTTTGCTATTTCGCCTGATGAGCGTTTTATCGCCATCCGCCACTCGTACAGCAACCGCCCTTGGGAGCTGTATGTGATGGAAAACAAGCCCAACGCTGTGCCGCGCCAAATTACACAGTCGCAGTCGGAGGAATTCAAAAAGTACAGTTGGCGCGACCCCGAAGTACTGACTTTCAAAGCTGTCGATGGCGCGGATGTGTACGCCCGTCTCTATCAGCCCAAGGCAGAGGTAAAAAACGGCGCTGCCGTGATTTTCGTGCATGGCGCGGGCTACCTGCAAAATGCCCACAAGCGTTGGAGTACCTACTTCCGCGAGTACATGTTCCACAACCTACTGACCGACAAGGGCTACACCGTTTTAGACATTGACTATCGCGGCAGCGCAGGCTACGGACGCGACTGGCGCACGGGCATTTACCGACACATGGGCGGCAAAGATCTCAGCGACCACGTGGACGGCGCAAAGTTCCTTGCTGAAAAATATGGTATTGACCCGCAGCGCATCGGTATTTATGGCGGCAGCTACGGCGGATTTATCACCCTGATGGCAATGTTCACTGCGCCCGATGTATTTGCTGCCGGCGCGGCGCTTCGCCCTGTTACGCATTGGGCGCACTACAACCACGGCTACACAAGCAACATTTTGAATATTCCCGTGTTAGATAGCGCCGCTTATGCCAAAAGTTCGCCGATTTACCACGCCGAAGGGTTGAAAGGTTCGCTGCTCATCTGCCACGGCATGGTGGATGTAAACGTGCATTTTCAGGATGTTGTATTGCTGGCGCAGCGCCTCATTGAACTGGAAAAAGATAACTGGGAAGTGGCGATTTATCCCGTAGAAGACCACGGCTTCGTAGAACCCAGCAGCTGGACGGACGAATACAAGCGCATTCTGAAACTGTTTGACGATAAACTACTCAAACGGTAGTTAATGCAACGCAGCAAAGAGTCATCTCAAATTGGGATGACTCTTTTTTATGTCGTAAGGGCATCATCGCCTCCAATAGCTTTTCCATTCACCTGAAAAAATACCGCCTTTCGCCTGCTTAGAGCCGCCGTTGGCAAGTTTGGCAAGCGCGGTAATTTTCATTTTTATACTTTCGGAAACATAAGACTTTGGATGGAAAATTTAACCGTCAAGGGCGTAACAATGAAGCGCCACGATACTTGTACCATACGCTTTAGCGTGTGAAAGTCAAGCAAAGCGCGCTAAACGCTCGGTGTCCTTGGCGGTAAAAATTCAAAGTCGGTAAATCTGAAAATGAACAATGACTGAACTTGCCTCCGAACAATTAGTAATTGCCGGTTGGGTCAGCATTGCGGCGTATGCCCTGCTGATTCTTTTCTTTGTGGTGCGCGGCGCGCGAAAAATCACGAACCTCTCGGATTATGCGGTGGGCAGCGTGCTTTTTTCGCCGGTGGCAGTCGGGCTTTCGCTGGCGGCTTCCATGACCTCTGCCGCCACATTCATCATCAATCCGGGATTTGTCGCTTTCTACGGCATCAGCGGCGTGCTTTCTATGGCGATTATGTTGCCGCTGGGCGCGCTGGTTTCATTGGTCGTGCTTACCAAAGGTTTCCGCAAAGTGGGTATGAGCGTGAAGGCGCTTACCATGGCGCAATGGATTGGTACGCGCTATGGCAGTTCCTCATTCGCGATGTTTTTTGCGGCGCTTTCGCTGCTGCTGCTGACCTTTATCGTGCTGATTTGCGTAGGGCTGACCAAGATAATTTCCCAAACGCTCAACCTCTCGGAACTGCCTGTGCTGATAGGCATTGTCGTTTTCATTTTTGGCTACATGATGTTTGGCGGCGCTAATTCTATGGTTTATACCAACATGATTCAGGCGCTGCTCATGGTTGTCGTTGCCGTTATATTGCTGACTTCGGGCTACGAACATTTTTCGGCAGGCGTGAAGGGCTTCATGGATAAGCTCGCGGCGATTGACCCGATGCTTGTTGCGCCGCTGAATCCACAGTCTTTTCTCTTTCGCGATTGGTTTGAGGTAGCATTCTGCCAATTGGTAGTGGGCGTAGCGATTGTTTGCCAACCGCATATCATCACGCGCTCGCTGTTGCTGAAAAATGACAAGGATGTGAACCGCTACTTGATAACGGGTATTATCGTTGAAATCCTGTTTTTCTTCGTGGTTTTTGCAGGTTTGTATGCCCGCCTGCGCTTCCCTGATTTGACAATTAACGGGCAGGCTGTGCCGCTGGACGGCATTCTGTCGGCTTATGTGGTGAGCGAGTTTCCCGTTTATGTAGGGCTGATAGTCGTGCTGGGGCTGATTTCCGCCGGACTTTCCACGCTGGAAGGGCTGATTCAGTCGCTTTCAACCTCTATCAGCAGCGATTTGCTCAAACCGCTGGCAGGCAAGTGGCTCATCCGCGATGAACAAAATCCGCAAGGGCTGATTCCCGCAATTTTGCTGAACCGTTTGGTGATTGTTGCGCTTGGCGTATTGGCAATTGTCGTATCGTGGCAGCAATTGGTCGCGCCTGATTTGAGCGTGGGCATTTTCGCACAAAACGGCGTGTATGCCTATTTCTCAGCGGCTTTTGTGCCTGTGCTGTTTGGTACGTTTATCAAAAATGTGCCGCTGCGCGTGCCTGTGGCAGGCGCGATAACGGCTACCATTGTACATTTTGGCGTGTACTACGGCAGACTTACGCCTTACATGGACGCTTCCGTGCGCAATCCGGGCATCGCCGCCGCGCTGGCAATTCTCTCGGCGGTGGCTGTGGCGGGGCTGCTGTATGTGGTCAGTGCGAAAGTGAAAGTTGTTCAACCGCAAAGTGCGCAAAGATGAAAACCGCAAAGAGGCGCTAAGTTGAATTTCAATCAAAAGAGCTTTGCGTCTTTGCGAAAACCATAGCGTGCTCTGCGGTAAAAAATCAAAAAAATAAAATCAACAACCCATATGAAACTTGTTCCATTTTTCTTGCTGTTTGTGCTGACCGCCGCCTGCGGTGGCGGTGCGGAACTTCGTTGGGACAGCGCCAACGACAAGCGCCCCGCATTTGCGCCGCAGTATGCCTTCGCCGTGAAAGAAACCGAATATCCGAAAGGGTACAAAATGGCTTACACGGACGAAGGCGCAGGCGATACAGCAATCGTATTTATCCATGGGCTGGGCGGCTACCTGAAACACTGGGAAGCCGTCGCCGATTCGCTGAAAGACTCGGCGCGCTGCATTGCTGTGGACTTACCCGGCTATGGCAAATCGTCCCGCGCAGAGTTTGCCGCAACAGACTTCATGGACTTCTACGCCGATGCGGCGCTGCATCTGATAAATGAACTGCAACTCAAAACCGTTGTGCTGGCAGGGCACAGCATGGGCGGTCAAATTGCGATGGTTGCCGCGCTCAAAGCTCCCGAAAAAATTGCCGCGCTTGTTTTAGCCGCTCCGGCAGGTTTTGAAACATTTAGCGCTGCGGAAAGCTATACGATGAAATCTTTCGCTACCGCCGAATTTTTCGCCAAACAAAGTGAAGAAGAAATCCGCAAGAGTTTTGCCGCCAATTTTTTCCAAATGCCCGCACAGGCAGAACAACTGATTCAGGAACGGCTGGCAATGCGCGACAGCTACGGATTTGAGGCTTACTGCCAAACGGTCGCCAATGGCGTAAAAGGCATGTTAGACCACCCGGTCAAAGAGCAACTACCCAACATCCGCCAGAAAACGCTGGTACTGTTCGGCGCAAACGATATGTTGATTCCTAACAGACTGATGCACAAAGATTTAACCACGCAACAAGTGGCGGAAGAAGGAACGAAGGCAATGCCTAACGCCCGCTTGGTGATGATTCCCGAAGCGGGACATCTGCTGACCTTTGAAAAACCACAGGCGGTAGCGGTAGAGATTCGGCGGTTTTTGAAATAGCGCGTAGCACGCGGATGTTGGCGGACGGTAAAATATTTAACCGCAAAGAGCGCAAAAGGTAAAAACGCAAAGGACACAAAGAGGATAAAATCTTAGCGCTCTCTGCGGCAATCACAGCGTACTCTGCGGTAAAGCTTAATACACAAAAACTATTCACCCAACTAATTGAAAATCAAGTAAAAAATGAAAATGATGAAAACGTTTCTACTCACGGTTGCCCTGCTGCTCGGCGCGGCGCAGGCATGGGCGCAAAACGGTACGATTACGGGTACTGTTACAGCCAATAACGAGCCGCTCATTGGCGCATCGGTTGTTGTGGCAGGTTCTATTACAGGCAGCACAACCGACGCTTTGGGTAAGTATTCTATCAGCATTAAGCCCGGCACCTACAAACTGCGCATTTCGTTTATTGGCTATGAAACGCAGGAACAAACCGTTACCGTTACCGCAGGACAAACCACCACCTTAGACATCGCAATGGTAGAGGGCGCGTTGGTAGGTCAAGAAGTAATCATTTCCGCTTCTCGCCGCCCTGAAAAACTCACCGAAGCCCCCGCCACTATCGTTACTTTTGGCGCAAAAGAAATCAGCGAACTGCCTTCGTTCAACGTAGGCGAGCTGTTGGCGCGTCAGAAAGGGGTGGATTATGTGCGTTCGGGCGTATTGGGCGTAGGCATCAACGTGCGCGGTTTTAATTCGGCTTTTAACCCGAAAAACCTGCAAATGAACGACGGTCGCCTTTCCACGCTGATTGCCACAGGTTTGCCGCTGGGCGCGCTCAGCACGGTGGTAAAAGAGGATGTGGAACGCGTGGAAGTCGTATTAGGTCCTTCTTCGGCTTTGTACGGTCCTAATGCGCACAACGGTTTGGTAAACACCATCAGCAAAGACCCGCGAACTTCGCAAGGAACAACCGTCGCTCTGGGGGTTGGCAATCAGAGCGTTATAAGCGGACGTTTGCGACATGCGCAAGTAATCAACAAAAAATTAGCTTTCAAACTGTCTGCCGAATATACCGAAGGTGAAGAATTTCCTTACACCGATACGGTTTATTTCAACAACACAGCCTTCCCTACCTTTACAGGCGGCGCCGTTCCAGCGCGATTCTCAGCCGTTCCCGAACTGGATTTAGACAGAAAATTTAGCAGCCTTCGCGGCGAGGCGGCGCTATATTACTCGCTTAACGATAACTCCGACCTGATTTTGGCATACGGCGGCAGCAACAGCAACAACATCGGCGTAACCAACGCCGGTCGCAACCAAATCAAAGACTGGCAAATTCATTACCTGCATTTGCGCTATGTGTCGCCGCGTGTGTTTGCGCAGGTCTATCATACGATTTCCAAAACCGACGATACCTACGCGATGAACCAACGCACGCAAAACTACTTGTCATTCATCAATGCGGGATTTCCCGAGGCGGAAGCTCGCCGCCGCTCGATGAATGAACAATGGTTTGGCATTTCGCCTACGGTTGGCGTGGCGTTGAATCGCGGCGCGCTTTTCCGCGACGACTCGCGCCGCTGGAACGCAGAGGTGCAGTACAACAACAACTTTGCAGGCTTTGATGTAATTGTAGGGGGGCAATTCCAACGCGATATTGCCCAAAGCTACAATACCTACCTGTTGGATGCCAACGGCGCGTTAGAAATTGACCAAGTAGGTTTTTACGCCCAAATAGAACGCGCTCTGGGCAACGGCTTTAAAGCGACCGTAGCGGCGCGCGCCGATAATCACGAGTTGTACGGCTTTAACTTCATCCCCAAAGCGGCGATTACCAAAACTTTTAAAAGCGGTACCGCCCGCATTACCTACGGACAAGGCATCTCTGCGCCTACTATTTTGAATCTGGAAGCCAATATCTTCGGCGGCTTGCTGTTGGGTAACGGCAAAGGCTTCACTTTAAGCGACGGCACGCAAATTCCCGGTCTGAAAGTTGAAAAAATCAGCACTTTTGAAGTAGGTTACAAGGGAACAATTGGCAAAAACTTGTTCATTGACGTGAACGCTTATCACAACACATCCCGCGACTTCCTCAGCCCTGCCCTGAACATTGCCACCAACGGACGCACCGTAACCCAACGCGGCGGCGTTCCGATGAGTCAGGTAATACCCGGCACGCCTGCCACAGGCGCGCCTTTGGTGCTCACTTACCTCAACTTTGGCAACGTACAAACTTACGGCGCGGATTTAGGCGTTACCTACGCCTTTACCCAACAATTAAGCGCCACTTTCAACTACGGATGGTTCGGTTACAGCTTAGATAAGAATGATTTGGCAAATGACGGCAACAAAGACGGTCGCGTAACGGATTTAGATTTGCCAATCAATACGCCCGCTAACAAAGCGAGTTTGGCGCTGAATTATTCAAGCGCCAAGTGGTTTGGCTCTATCTTTACGCGCTGGGTTGAACGTTACAATTTCTTTTCTGGCATCCATGTAGCCTCCGAAACCATCCCTGAATTGAACATTCGCGAAAACGCGCGTTTTGGTCGTACTTTCAACTACGGCCCGCTGGGCGGCTTTGTGAACGTGGACGTATCTGCCGGTTATCGCTTTGGCAAAACGCTTACGCTTTCCGGTCAGGTGAGCAACCTGTTCAACGCGCGTGTGTATGAGTTCGTCGGTTCGCCGATTATCGGTCGCTTGTATAGTCTGGAATTGAAAGTGAATATTCCTGCTATTGGCAGTAAGAAGTAGTTTTGAAACTCTTGAGTAGTTCGTGAGGACACGAACTACGGCAAGAGAACGCAAACTACGATAAAGTAATACGCCGTGGTTTGTGTCCCCACAAACCACTCGTAAAATAGAAGCAGCAGTTCGTGAGGACACGAACTACGGCAAGAGGACACGAACTACGGTAAAGTCATCTCCCCAAACCTGACAGGTTTCGGAAGCCTGTCAGGTTTAATAAGTGAGCCAATCAAAAACACCATAACCCATGAAATTACAAGGAAAAGTTGCTGTGATTACGGGCGGGGCTGCCGGCATCGGGAAAGCCGCTTGTTACAAATTTGCCGCCGAAGGCGCCGCTATCGCAATCTGGGATATGAACCAAGCCGCAGGCGCGGCGCTGGCTGCCGAACTTTCAGACAAAGGCGCAAGGGCGGCATTTTACAAAGTCAATACCGCCGACTATGCAGCCGTAGAGGCGGCGGCCAAAGAAGTACACGCCGCTTTCGGTCGCATTGACATTTTGATTAACAATGCAGGCATCACCCGCGACGCTTCGCTGAAAAAAATGACGCCCGACTTGTGGCAACAAGTGATTGATGTAAACTTAACAGGCGTATTCAATTGCGGCAAAGTCATTTCCGAATACATGGTGGCGCAGAACTACGGGCGGATTATCAATACCTCATCGGTGGTGGCGCTGTACGGCAATTTCGGGCAAACCAACTATGTGGCAGCCAAAGCGGGCGTTATCGGCATGACCAAAGTATGGGCAAAGGAACTAGGCAGAAAAGGCGTTACCGCCAACGCCGTAGCGCCGGGTTTCATCGCCACGGACATGGTCAAAACTATCCCGAAGGAAATTTTAGACCAAATCACCTCGCGTGTGCCGCTGGCGCGCATGGGACAACCCGAAGACATCGCCAATGCCTACGCCTTTCTGGCTTCTGACGATGCGGCATACATCAACGGCGCGGTCATCAGCGTAGACGGCGGCGCGACGTTGTAAATCCTTTCCAAAATTGAACAGCACACGGATAAGCAGATGACGCAGATGGGCATGGATTATTTTGTTGTTCGTGTCCTCACGAACAACAAACAGCGTAAATCTGCGAAATCCGCCAAAATCCGCATTCTCTAAAAAATCAAAAAAATATGAATAACGCCGTTATTTTAGGTTCGGGCAGCTATGCTCCGGAACAAATATTGCCCAATAGTTACTTCAACGAACTGCTGGGCGAAGATGTAAGCACGTGGCTGGAACAGAACGTTCACATCTACGAACGCCGTTGGTGTCGCGATGATGAGGCTACTTCCGACTTGTGCCTCCAAGCGGCGCAGAAAGCGCTGGCAGCCGCCAAGGTCGCTCCCGAAGAACTGAATCTGATTATTGTAGCGACCGATACGCCCGAGTATATTTCGCCTTCTACGGCCTCCAAGTTGCAGTATCAATTAGGCGCTACCCGTTCGGGCGCGTTTGACCTGAACAGTGCTTGTGCGGGTTTTGTAACCGCGCTGGATGTGGCTGCCAAATATATCCGCGCCGATGAGCGATACCAAAAAATTCTGGTCGTGGGCGCTTACGCAATGAGCAAGCACCTCAACAAACGCGACAAAAAAACCGTTACGCTCTTTGCCGATGGCGCAGGTGCGGTTGTGCTGGGCGCAACAAGCGACCCTAACCGCGGCTTTATCGCTTCCCAACTGATTGCACAGGGGCAATATTGCGACTGGATGGGCATCTACGCAGGCGGCACGCGCCAACCTGTAACCGAAGAGGTGTTGCAAGCCAAAACGCATCAATTGCAGTTTGTCAAAAAATTCCCTGTGGAAATCAATCCCGACACATGGACGGCGATGATTCAGCATCTTTGCGAGCGCATTGGCGTACAGCCCGATGAGGTACGGCAGTATTTCATCACCCAACTGAATATCAACAGTATTTGGGAAACGCTGCGGCGGCTCAACCTGCCAAACGAAAAAGCGCATACTATTATGCAGCGCTATGGCTACACGGGTTCTGCCTGTATCCCGATGGCGTTTGATGACGCGGCGCAAAAAGGCATCGTCAAACAAGGCGATTTGGTATTTTTCGTTGGTTCAGGCGGCGGGCTGTCGTTCGCATCGGCGGCGTTTAGGTTGTGATTATTTATCTAACCGCAAAGGACGCTAAGGTTTTCCGCCAAGGACACAAAGAATGATGCTTCTACTTAGCGCTCACTGCGTTTAAACCTTAGCGCTCTTTGCGATAAAGAATCCCAACAAACAAGAAAAACCTTAGCGTTCACCGCGTTTAAACCTTAGCGCTCTTCGCGGTAAAAACTAAAACATTTAAAATCCTTGCACCTATGACAACCGATTGGATTGGCAAATGGTCTGATTATCAACCTGATAAAATAGCGGTCAGCGCTTACGAAACAGGGCGGCGCCTCACCTACGGGCAGTTGCACCAACAGGCGGAGCAAACTGCGCGTTGGTGGGCTTCGTTGGGCATCCGCACAGGCGACCGCGTGGCGGCGCTGCTGGATTTCTGTACCGAATATGTCGTGCTGTTCAGCGCAGCGCAGAAAACAGGCGTTATCCTTGTGCCTTTGAACTATCGCCTCTCGCCGCGTGAGCTGGACTACCTGCTCTCCGATGCGCAGCCTCGCCTAGTGATAAGCGCCGAAAAATACCTGCCGCTCTTACAGGAACAAGCTCACTATGAGGCTGTTACTCATCGGCTGACATTGTCAGATTATCAGCAAATCCTGACCGATGGAATCGCTTCGGGCGCGTGGCATTTTACCTCGCCAACAGAAGACAGCCCCCTGTTTATTCTTTATACATCAGGCACGACGGGCTTCCCCAAAGGCGCAATTTATACGCACAAAATGGCGTTTTGGAACAGCATTAATACCGCATTGCGCTTAGACCTTACATCCAACGACCACACTGTGATTTGTATGCCGCCGTTTCATACAGGCGGCTGGAACGTCTTTCTGACGCCGTTTTTGCACCACGGCGCATCGGTTACGCTGATGCAGAAATTTGACCCTACCGATGTGCTGAACGTACTGGCAGCCCAACGCAGCACCATTTTCATGGCGGTGCCTACCATGTTGAAAATGATGGCGGATGCGCCCAACTTTGAGCAGGCAGATTTATCGGCAATTCGTTACTTCATCGTGGGCGGCGAACCCATGCCTATTCCGCTGATTGAAACATGGCATCATCGCAAGGGTATCCCCATCCGTCAGGGCTTTGGCATGACCGAAGCGGGGCCTAACCTGTTTTCCCTGCATCAGGACGATGCTATCCGCAAGAAAGGCTCTATCGGCAAGCCCAATTTTTACGTGGAAGTGAAATTAGTGAACGAAGAAGGGCAAGAAGTTGCCACAGGCGAAATCGGCGAATTGCTTATCAAAGGGCCAATGGTAACGCCCGGTTACTGGCAAAAGCCCGAAGCGACGGCGCAAAGTTTTCAAGGCGAATGGTTTTGCTCGGGCGACCTTCTTAAACGCGACGAAGAGGGCTATTTCTTTGTGATGGACAGAAAAAAGAACATGTTCATTTCGGGCGGTGAAAATGTATATCCCGCTGAAATTGAACACTTTTTGCGACAACACGAGCGTATTGCAGAAGTCGCGGTTATCCCGATTCCGCACGAAAAATGGGGCGAAGTCGGCAAGGCGTTCATAGTGCCGCAAAACGGCGCGATGCTCACCGAAAAGGAAGTGCTGGACTTTTGCCAAGGGCGGCTGGCGCGCTACAAAATCCCCAAAGAAATTGTATTTATCAACGAATTGCCGAAAAATTCAACGGGCAAAATAGACCGCCGCAAGTTGGCTGAGTAAATGGGTAAATACGCTGGCATCAATCAGCCCGCGGGAAAATTTTCTGCGGGTTTTTTTGTGCCTGATTAGGCAATTTAAATTTACAGTTGCACGTCGCCGTTGCACTTAGCTCACACGTAACCAAAAGTTGTTTGTGTGGACACGAACAACGGCAGTGGGAACAGGCAATCATTCTCTGTGGTCTTTGCGAAAAATCATTGCGCCTTTTGCGGTTGAATCTTTTCATCGCTGCGGTTGAATTCATTTTAGTGTAAATTGCCTATATCAAGTCAATGGATATTTACCTATGATAAAGGCCTTTGAGCAGTTGAACAGGCAGTTGCAGGGCGAACTGCACACCGACCGCGCGATGCGCATTTTGTATGCGACCGATGCCTCTGCCTATCGCGAAATGCCGCTGGCAGTCGCTATGCCCCAAACAAGCGCCGATTTGCAAAAGCTGATTCAGTTTGCCGATCAGTTCGGTACTTCACTGATTCCACGCACGGCTGGAACTTCGCTGGCGGGGCAGGTGGTAGGCAACGGTATCGTGGTAGATGTATCTAAATATTTCAATAAAATACTGGCAATCAACGTAGAACAGCGCTGGGTTCGCGTACAGCCCGGCGTTATTCGCGATGATTTGAACCTTTTCCTCAAACCGCACGGGCTGTTTTTCGGTCCTGAAACTTCCACCGCCAACCGGGCGATGATTGGCGGCATGATTGGCAATAATTCCTGCGGACTGCATTCGGTCGTTTACGGCAGCACCCGCGATCATCTGCTGGAAGTAACCGCCCTGCTTGCCGATGGCAATGAAGTTGTTTTCAAGGCGATTTCCGAACAGGAATTTGCCGACAAGTGCGCAGGCAAAACCACAGTCAGCGAACTGGAACAGCGCATTTACCTGCAAATCAGGGACTTGCTGACAAATGAGAGCAACCGCGACGAAATTCGCCGACAGTTTCCCAATGCCCGCGTAACGCGCCGCAACACGGGTTACGCGCTGGATGCGATGCTGGATGCACAACCTTTCAGCCCGCAGGGACTGCCTTTTAACTTTTGCCGCCTTATTGCAGGCTCAGAGGGTACGCTGGCAATTATTACCGAAGCAAAACTCAATCTGGTGTCTGTTCCGCTGCCGCATGTAGGCTTGTTGTGCGCTCATTTTCAGTCCATTAACGACTCACTGCGCGCCAATGTGATTGCGATGAGGCATCGCCCTGAAGCAAGCGAATTGGTAGATGACTACATTTTGGAACTAACCAAAACCAATCCCGAACAGCAACAAAACCGCTTTTTCGTGGAAGGCAACCCCAAGGCGATTCTGATGGTGGAATTTACCGCCGAGTCACGCGCTGAGGTAGAAGCGAAAGCCGCGCGATTAGTAGCTGATTTTCAGGCAAATAACTTAGGTTATGCCTTCCCCTTGCTGCACGGCGAAGATACCAAAAAAGCATGGAACTTGCGCAAAGCGGGGCTGGGCATTATGTACAACATCGCCGGCGATGCCAAACCCGTTAATCTGATTGAAGACTGCGCCGTGGCGGTGGAAGACCTGCCCGACTACATTGCCGAGTTGGACGCGCTGGCGCGTTCCAAAGGCATTCAGTTGGAGTACAGCGCACATGCGGGCGCGGGTGAATTGCACCCCCTGCCGCTGATGAATCTCAAAACTGCCGAAGGGCAACGTCTATTTCGTGAGTTGTTGGCAGATACCGTTCAATTAGTCAAAAAATACAACGGCTCGCTTTCCGGCGAACACGGCGACGGCAGGCTGCGCGGCGAGTTCATCGCCCAGATGGTCGGGGAACGCTGCTACGAAATGTTCCGACAAATCAAGCAAACGTGGGATCCCAGAGGCAT
>NZ_JBRCHD010000050.1:0-21497 GCF_053489755.1 Rhodoflexus sp. | reverse complement strand
GATGGCAATGTCGCCACCGCCTGACTGGTTATTTATCTGACTGATTACTTGCTTGACGGAAAGTTGACCGAATATATTTTCTGGTACGATAATAGCTCCGCGACGGTAGCCCAGCGCCGCGGCACGCGGCTGCCATTCGTTGACAGTCCAGTCCTGATCTTCTTTACCGATAACTTCGGCTTCGCGCAAATCCCAAATAATGCCATGTGCACGGAATCGAGCCAATGCTTCTAATTGCTTTTCGGCTTGCTCGCGATACACAGATGAAGGCTGAAAGCCCTTAGTAACGCAAAAAATACAACCAATGTCCAACAGGACAGAAATTACAGTTGATTTACCTTTGAAAAAGGGTTCAGAAGAGGTGTTAAACACTGTCTGAGGGTTGTGAGCAAAAAACAAAAGATAGTAAACAGTTTGTCGTAGTTTGCTAAGTTAGGATAAAATATTGACAAATGCAAGAACCGAAAGCAACAAAAATTGGAGTAATTGGTGGCAGTCGTGGGTTGGGAAGTTGGTTGGTCAGATTTTTTACCGAACAGGGGTTAGAGGTTTATTTCACCTCTGCCGACGAGCAATCGCAAGTGCCAAACAACCATGCATTGGTTAGCATGTGCGATGTCATTTTCATTGCTGTTCCTATTGGCAGTATGTGCGATGTTTTATCAGAAATTTACCCGCTTGCCAATGGCAAAACGATTGTAGAGGTTTGCAGCGTTAAGAAGTTCATCATAGACCATTATGGCAGGCTGCAAGCGCAGCACCCCGAAGTAAAGGCAGACTTTCTGTCCATACATCCCATGTTTGGCCCTATGTTGCGGCATCTGAGAGGGCAGGTAATCTTGTTCAACTATTCATCGGGCAGCAATCAATGGGCGGTTGCATTGCGCCGACTGCTGTCTGCGCAACAAGCACGCTGTTTTGATATGGACTATCTGCACCACGACGAGGTAATGGGCGTAGTACAAGGACTGAACCACTTCAACATATTTGCCAGCGCCAAAACGCTCAACACTCTGGGCAACCGGTTGGGGATCATCCGCGATGTGGCATCGCCACCTTACCGCATTTTCCTGATTTTCTTTTCGCGCTATGTGCTGCAAGACGCAGGACTGTATGCCGATATTCAGATGTACAATGAATTTGTGCCCAAAGTATTAGATATTTTTCGACAAGAGGTGGACGCACTCTACAGGCTCATTACCAACAAAGACCGCGCAGGCTTTATAGACTACGTAGCAACGGCACGGGGCTATTTCGAGGAAAACCGCGAAGACATCGGCATATCTAACCACCTGATTGAGCAGTTAGGTGCTTATCTCAATAAATTGAAATAAACGCCGTCGCCATCATGGAATCAATTTGCCATTAGCCATTCCAAGGCTTTACCTTCATCCTTGAAGTAGCGTCTGACAAACTTTTTACCGTACTCTTCGTCCATTGTCTGCTCAAGAGCGAGTGTTTCAAAGATACCTACAGGCACAACAAACGCCATTCGTTTAATGGTAGCCAGTAATGTTGGGAATATTTCCATATTCACCCACTCTTGCATATCAGGTAAGATAACATATCTCATATCAATTAAATCTACCAGATCTCTTTCCGGGCGATGCTTCTCGCACATTTCCAGAAACACTGTCATTTCATGTTTGAAATGCTCATTGCTCATTGCTAATGTGTCCGGCAACGCCTTGTGTATAATCAGCGATTGCGCCTCATCAAACAAGATTTCGTAATACTGGCTTTGGTACAGCAACTGCTTCATTAGTATCTCATTTAGGGTAGCTGTGTCTTGCGTGAATAGCTTGGAGGCTGTCTAAAAAAGCTAAATGTAGCACAGACTTCAGCCTGTAGCTAATTGACTATCAAGTGATTAATAAATCACAGATTAAAGTCCGTGTTACTTTTTGGACAGCCTCGCCACATATCCAAACACAAATTTAATCATTGACAAACTAATAGTGATCTGTCGCCAGAGCATGTAATTAAATGCTCAAACGGAGCAGAAGGCAAACTTTCAGAAAAAATGCTGCACATCGGTAATTGGCAGCGGGGCTTTATCTTTGCCAAAAACACCTGACAAACAATGCTTCATTTCACCTCTCCGCAGGAAGCCGTTTCCTGCATTCAGTCCGGTCATTGTGTATTTGTACACAGTGCCGCCATGACCCCGCAAACGCTTGTTGCTGCGATGGTCGCCGAAGCGCCACGCCTGCAAAACGTCAAGGTTATTCATATCCATACCGAAGGCAACGCCGACTATGCCAAGCCCGAACATCGCGGCAGTTTTCAAACTTTCGCCTGCTTCACAGGGGCAAACATGCGGCGGGCGGTAAACGACGGCACGGCAGACTACATTCCCGTGTTCCTGAGCGATGTGCCGACGCTTTTCCGCAACAAAATATGGCCGGTGGACGTGGCGCTGGTGCAGGTTTCGCCGCCCGACCGACACGGCTATTGCAGCCTCGGCGTTTCGGTGGATGTGAGTTGGGCAGCGGTGCAAACGGCGAAATACATCATCGCAGAAGTGAACCCGAACGTGCCGCGCGCGCACGGCGAAGGCTCGCTGCACATCAGCCGCATCCATGCCGCCATAGAAAGCCAAGTGCCGATGTACGAACCTAAGCCGCGCATCCTTTCCGACACGGATCGCAAAATCGGCAAACTCGTCGCTGAATTGGTAGAAGACGGCGCAACCCTGCAAATGGGCATTGGCAACATCCCTGATGCGGTATTAGCCGAACTGATTCACCACAAGGATTTGGGCATTCATACCGAAATGTTTTCCGACGGGCTGATAGACTTAGTGGCTCGCGGTGTGGTTACGGGCAGACTCAAAAATAGTATGCGCGAAAAAATTGTTTCCTCGTTTGCCATTGGCAGCCGTCGCCTCTACGACTTCATACACGACAACCCGACCATCCAAATGCGCGATGCCGCCTTTACAAACAACACATTTGTAATTGCTCGCAACCCCAAAGTAACGGCAATTAACAGTGCCATTGAGATTGACCTGACCGGACAAGTCTGCGCGGATTCTTTGGGTAATCAGCAATTTTCAGGCGTTGGCGGGCAGATGGATTTCATTCGCGGCGCTGCTCTTTCCGAAGGCGGCAAGCCGATTATCGCCATGCCTTCCGTTACAGCCAAAGGCGAAAGCAAAATTGTTACCTACCTCAAACCGGGCGCCGCCGTTACGACTACGCGGGCGCATGTGCATTATGTCGTTACCGAAAACGGAGTAGTCAATCTGTTTGGTAAAAGCCGCCGACAGCGCGCCGCCGAGCTGATCCGCATTGCACACCCGACGCATCAGGAACAGTTGGAGCGCGAAGCCTACGAATGGCTGAAAAGGCTTTAAACATTTGGTAGCGTTTATCAGTATATTTGTTTGAAACTGCCTCAAACCTGACGAGTTTTCAAAACCCGTCAGGTTTGAGAAGCGTACGTAAACCAACATAACATGCAACGCTACCTGATTATAGCGCTCGGATGGTTGCTGCCAATGATCGGCTTTGCGCAAGTAATGCCCGAAAAGTTCGATTCTACTTTGGTAATATCAGAAAAATGTATCGAATTTGACTTAACCAATCGCAGGGTGTTAGACCATCGCGTAATGCCACTTGGCACAAACGGGATGCTCGTCTTTATAGAAGGTGAAGAAGTCTTGCGCAACATGCGCAAGGAAATGACCATTGCCAAATACGATACAGCGCTCAACCTGCAATGGGCGCAGCGCTATGTATTGGATGCAAGTTCGCACCTCAATATTTATGCATGGCAAGGCAACCACTTGTTTTTCCTTATCCCTAAAACCGACTTTCGCTACGACATCATGCGGCTCAACGTCGTTAGCGGCCAGCTCTCTAAGATCCGCTACGACAAAATAGTTGACCTACAGGTAAGTCATTTTGCCGTTATCAATGATGTAATTCTGATGGGGGGGCAGGTCAATAGCGATCCTGTTGTAATTCACTACGACTATATGCGCAGCAAACCCAAGATTCTGCCATCCCTGAGCCAGCTAAAGGGACAGATTTCACGCATGGATGTCAGCCCTGAAAACAATGCCATCAGCGTTATCGTCTCAAGCAGTATACGCCGCAAAGCAAGTTTCTATTACTACATTTACAACAGCGAGGGGCTGTTGTTGCACAAGCGTGTAGTCCCGCACGAACAAGAGTACAATATCATCAACTTCCGCCCCTACTTTATCAGCCAAGACAAGCAATTGTTGCTTGGGCTATACTCGCTTACCGGTAAAGAGAAATCGCAAGGCGTGTACGTTACTTCCTTTGATGGCAGCAACTGGGAAGAAATCAAATTTTATGACTTTGGCTTCTTGAAAAACTTCTTCAACTACATGCCTCCTCGCCGCCGCGAGCGGACAGTTTTGCGCCTGCAAGACAAACGCGAAGAGGGCAAGATCCCGAAATTGGACTACAATTTTTTTGCCCGCGACCTGATTGTTACGCCCAATCGCATTTTTTTCGTGGCTGAATCCTATGTCCCTGTTTTTGTGGAAAATAGCATCGGACGCTTTAACGCGGGTATGCCACAGTTTTTCAGTTCGTACATGATTAATAGCATGAATCCCACTTTGTACAGCTACAATAACCTGTTTATGTTAGACCGCAACATGATACGCCCACGAGAGGGAAGTCGCATCCCCACCTATTACCGCTACAAGCATGCCATCATATGTGCCTTCGACAAATCGGGTAAGTTGCTGTGGGACAATGCCTTTGAGTATAAAGATGTAGAACTCCGCCAGCCGGATGAATTGGTCAAAATCAACTTTGACAACGACCGCCTACAGATGATCTATTATCACAAAGAAAAGTTCTACTATAAGGCTACCAGCAAAAGCATACCTACAGACACCCTGCTTACTACCCGCATCCCTGTTCGTGCGGCGGAGAAAAGCCTCATCAGCGAGCGCGAAAATGAGCAGGTTGCTTGGTGGTATGGCGATCGTTTTATCATTTTCGGCAGGCAGGATATCCGCCAAAGTTCGCCCGAAAATCCATTTGGTCGCAAACGCATTTTCTATATCACCAGAGCAGCTATTGGCGCACATAGACCCAAAGAAAAGCAGTAGCGCACTGCCCTGCTAAAGGTTTTGCAAAAAAACTGACGGCGAATGCCCGCCGGCGAAAAAAACACGCAAATAAAATTCTGTTTATATTTGCCGTACCTTACACTACTTACAGCATGAAATATAAACGGATCCTCCTCAAACTAAGCGGCGAAGCCCTCATGGGAGACCAGAAATTTGGCATTGATACCGAAAGACTCGGACAATACACGCAGGAAATCAAGAAGGTAGTAGATCAGGGCATTCAGGTTGCCGTCGTTATTGGCGGAGGAAACATTTACAGAGGTATACAGGCTGAAAAGATGGGCATAGACCGTGTTCAGGGCGACCATATGGGCATGTTGGCAACGCTGATTAACAGCATGGCCTTGCAGAGTGCATTGGAAAAAATTGGTGTCATAACACGCCTGATGTCGGCTATTCAAATGCAACAACTTTGCGAGCCGTATATCCGCCGCCGTGCGGTGCGCCATTTGGAAAAAGGACGCGTTGTTATTTTCGGTGCAGGCACAGGCAACCCTTTCTTTACCACCGACTCGGCAGCCAGCCTTCGCGCCATCGAAATTGAAGCTGATGTAGTGCTGAAAGGCACCCGCGTAGATGGCGTTTACAGTGCTGATCCTGAAAAAGACCCCGCTGCACAGCGCTATGATAATATATCATTTGACGAAGTATATGCCAAAGGGCTGAACGTGATGGACATGACAGCCTTTACACTTTGCAGAGAAAACAACCTGCCAATTATCGTATTTGATATGAATATGCCCGGCAACCTGCTCAAATTAGTTCAGGGCGGAGAGGTCGGTACGCTCATTTCCTAACTTGCACCATTACTAAATCTATCTCAATCATGGAAGAGATTAATATGTATCTGGACGACGCTGCCCAATTAATGGAAAAGGCGGTGAAACACACCCAGCAGGAATTTACCAAAATCCGCGCCGGCAAAGCGACACCCTCTATGCTGGACGGGTTGTATGTGAACTATTATGGCTCAAACTCGCCTATCAGCCAAGTAGCAAACATCAATACGACCGATGCCCGCACAATAGTTATCAAGCCTTGGGAAAAGGCAATGCTGTCTGAAATTGAGAAAGCAATTAAAAACAGCGACTTAGGTGTAAATCCAACCAACGACGGGGATGTCATCCGCATTCTGCTGCCACCATTGAGCGAAGAGCGCCGCCGCACATTAGTAAAACAAGCCAAAAACGAAGCTGAAAATGGCAAAATCAGCATCCGCAATATCCGCAAAGATACCAACGAAGGCCTGCGCAAACTCATTAAAGAGGGCATTCCTGAGGATGATGTAAAAAAAGCAGAAACTAAGGTACAAGCCCTCACTGACAAGTACATCAAGCAAATTGACGACCTGTTGGAAAGCAAGGAAAAAGACATTATGACAATTTAATTGCCTGCCCGTTGCCTGCTTTGGCAGCGGTTTTTTTGTTGAATCGCGGTATGCGCCTCAAGTCATGGTATATGATACCATATGAATTGCATGATGGGTCAATTGAGGCTGCCCAAAAAGGATGAATGTAGCACAGACTTCAGTTTGTAGCTATTTGGTTATCAAGCGATTAACAAATCACAGACTAAAGTCCGTATTACTTTTTGGGCAGCCAGCCTTAGCAAAAGGGGGGATAATTTCCATGCTACCCATATGTAATCCCTCAAACATCCGGAGCTACAGAGCAAAGCCGATTGGTTATTATACAAGCCACTGACAGACAAGCAGATACGCAGAAAGCTGTACAGTTTAGAATGGCAACTACGCTACCTGCGGGCATTTATAGCTGTTATGCGGCACTACCTGTTTCGCAAAGGTGGCTTGGATGATGAATTCCAAGAATTAGAATCTTACGTGCGCATCTACTACTACGGAAAGCTCCCCGAAGAACAGCCGGAAGGAATCCACAAGCTATTATCAGGCATTCCTGATAGCAGGGGGTGATGGTGTCCTGCATTTTTACATGTACGACACAGCATCCATATACTACTGACTACCAGCGTGCGGCAGGATGACACTGCTCAACAACCTCCTTGAGGTGCTCGCGGTTGAGGTGCGCGTAAATGCCTGTGGTAACAATAGACTCGTGTCCCAGCATATCGCGGACAGCAATCAGATCGGCACCTCGTTCGATTAGGTGTGTAGCGAACGAATGCCGGAACGTATGCGGACTAACGGTTTTGTTGATGCCGGCATTGGCAACAGCCTTACGCACAATGTAAAAAATCATCACTCTTGATAATGCCTTGCCATTGCGGTTTAAAAAAATGACATTTTCATGTCCTTTGGCAATAGTTTGCTGTGCGCGAACATGCGCTATATAGATCCGTAGGGCTTCTGAAGCGTGTTTACCAATGGGGATGAGTCGCTCCTTTCTGCCTTTGCCCCGAACGCGGATAAAGCCCACGTCGAGCATCAGATCGCTGAGGCGCAAGGAAATCAGTTCGCTGACGCGCACACCGCATCCGTAGAGCACTTCCAGAATGGCGCGATTCCGATGTCCTTCATTTTGCGACAAATCTACGGCATTAATGACAGCCTCTACTTCTTCTATGCTGAGTGTGTCGGGTAAAAAATATTGATTTACAGGGGCTTGTAGATGCTCGGCAGGGTTTTCGGGCAGGTTTTCAACATCTTCCAGATACCTGAAAAAAGTGCGGATGCCCGAAATAATGCGTGCTTGTGTGTTGTGCGAAAGTTGCAGATCTGTCAGAAAAGCCATAAACTGTTGCAACTCGTGCAGGCTGATTTGACTACTCTCCAACGTAGGATAGTCCACAGCTACAAAGGCTGCAAGTTTCTCAATATCGCGCTTGTAGGCTTCTACCGAATTTTCGGTCAGACCACGCTCCAGCCTGAGGTAGTTCTCAAATCGTCTGATCACTGCCTGCCAGTGTTTGAGCGTAGTCTGATGGATGTTGATGTCGCTCATACGAACGGATACCATTTCTGTTCGCTTGCCGATGAGGCTACTGCCGCTTCTATAAATGCCATACCTCTTACGCCGTCTGCTATGGTGGGGAAATCGGTATATAGTGGATCGGGGGTTTCGCCTTTCAGTCGGCTGCGCAACGTGCGGGCAAAGTTGCGGTAAATATTGGCAAATGCTTCCAGATAGCCTTCGGGATGCCCTGCGGGGATGCGGGTATGTGCCTGAGCAGCAGCCGAAAGTTTACCTACACCTGTGCGAAGCAGTTGTTTAGACTGATCCATCAGTGTCAGTTCTAATGTGTTAGGTTCCATCTGATGCCACCAGATGCCGCCTATTTCGCCATATACGCGAATATTGAGGTTGTTTTCTTCACCTACGCAAATCTGGCTTGCTTGTAGAATGCCTTTCGCGCCGTTGTTGAACCGAAGCAGGATATTACCGTCGTCGTCTAATTTGCGTCCGGGCACGAAAGTAGTGAGATCTGCGCACAACTCGGTGATTTGTAGCCCTGTAATATACTCGGCCAGATTTTCGGCATGTGTACCGATGTCGCCGATGCAGCCCGCTGCCCCAGACTTGGTGGGGTCGGTGCGCCAAGAAGCCTGTTTGCTGCCCGTTGCCTCTACGAGCGTTGCTAGCCAACCTTGCGGGTACTCTACTACAACCTTGCGCACCTGCCCAATGCGTCCGCTACGCACAATTTCGCGTGCTTCTTTCACCATCGGGTAGCCCGTGTAGTTGTGCGTCAGTGCAAAAAGTTGTCCCGACTTGTGCACAATCTCCTCCAACTCTTTGGCTTCGGTTAGGTTAAATGTTACAGGCTTGTCGCAAACGACTGCAAATCCATGCTCCAAAGCCATTTTTGCAGGCGGGAAGTGCATATGATTGGGGGTTACAATCGCTACAAAATCCATTCGCTCGCCTTCGGGCAGTTGTTTTTCTTTAAGGATCATCTCTTCGTAGCTGCCATATACGCGTTCGGGGGGGAGGTAGAGTTGTTCGCCTGAGCGCCGCGATTTTTCAGGATCGCTGCTGAAAGCTCCGCAGACCAATTCAATTTCTCCGTCTAAGGCAGCAGCCATGCGATGTACGCCACCGATAAAAGCGCCAATCCCCCCTCCAATCATCCCCATGCGCATTTTGCGATTGTAGTTTGTCATAGTCGTTTTCGTTTTCAGATTGTCAAAAATACCGCGTTGGGCGTATTATTCTTTGATGCCTTCCAAATGCAGGTAGAAAGCGTACTGTAGCGCTACCTCTTTCAGCGGTGCAAATCTGCCTGAAGCGCCACTGTGTCCGGCTTCCATATTGGTTTTGAGCAAGAGCAGATTGTTGTCTGTTTTCATGGCGCGGAGTTTAGCAACCCACTTAGCAGGCTCCCAGTATTGCACCTGCGAATCGTGCAGACCTGTAGTTACCAGCATGTTAGGATAGGCTTTTTTCGCTACATTGTCGTAGGGCGAGTAACTCAGCATGTAATCGTAGTAAGTCTTATCGTTGGGATTGCCCCACTCGTCATATTCGCTTGTAGTAAGTGGGATAGAATCGTCCAGCATAGTTGTTACTACATCCACAAAAGGAACATCTGCAACAATCCCTTTGAAAAGCTCGGGAGCCATATTGGCGACTGCACCCATCAACAGTCCGCCTGCACTACCGCCGTTGGCATACAGATGTTCGGGTGAGGTGTATTTTTCTGCAACTAAATACTTGGCACAGTCAATAAAATCGTTGAAGGTGTTTTTCTTTTTGAGTAGTTTGCCGTTTTCATACCATTGCCTACCCATTTCCTGTCCGCCGCGAATGTGTGCAATAGCAAAAGCAAACCCGCGATTGAGCAAACTCAAACGGCTGGAACTGAAATAAACATCCATCGAATAACCGTAAGAGCCGTAGGCATAGAGTAGGAGCGGCGCTTTGCCGTCTTTCTTGAAGCCTTTTTTGTAAACGATCGAAATAGGAACTTTCACGCCGTCGCGAGCAGTTGCATACAGCCGCTCAGATTGGTAATCTTCGCTCTTGAAGCCACCTAATACCTCTTGCTGTTTGAGCAACTTTTTGGTTTTGGCTACCATGTCGTAGTCGTAGGTAGCGTTTGGTGTAGTAAACGAGGTGTACACATAGCGCAGGATCGTTGTATTAAATTCAGGGTTAGTTCCCATGCCTGCTGTATAGGCAGGTTCGCCAAAGTCCACATAGTGTTCCTTGCTCGGATCTGCCCAGGGGCGAATGCGCAGGCTGATGAGGCCTTCCTTGCGCTCTTCGATGACTAAGTAATCTTTGAATACATCAAAACTCTCTACGAAAACATCCGAGCGGTGCGGGATGAGTTCTTTCCACGCTTGTTTATTGCCAACTGCTTTTTCGTCTACTTCCATTACGCGGAAGTTTTCAGCCTGCCAGTTGGTTCGGATGTAGAATTTATTGCCTGCATGATCAATTCCATATTCATGCCCGCGTTCTCTTGGCAGAAATATGGTAAAATTACCGCCGGGTTGCGAGGCATCCAGAAAACGGACTTCTGTAGTTAGCGTACTGCCGGAATATACAAATATGTATTTGTCTGATTTTGAGCGATATACGCCTGTGCTGAAGGTTTCGTCTTTTTCTTCAAACACCAGTTTGTCTTCTTTAGGGTCTGTGCCGATTACGTGTTTCCAGATCTGATGCGAGCGCAGCGTTTGCAGATCCTGACGGGAATAGAAAACTGTTTTGTTGTCCGCTGCCCATGCAACATTACCTGTTACGTTAGGGATCACGTCTTTTAGGGTTTCACCTGTCTGTAAGTCTTTGAAATACAGGGTATAAATCCTGCGGCTGACGGTATCAACCGCATAGGCGAGCAAGCGGTTGTCGTCGCTAACTTTCAGACCGCCTACCTGATAGTAGGCGTAGCCTTTTGCCATCTCGTTTACGTTGAGCATGATTTCTTCCGCAGCTTCCAGCGTTTCTTTCTTGCGGGTATAAATCGGGTATTCTCCGCCTTGTTCATAGCGGGTGATGTAGTGATAGCCGCGCAGGAAGTAAGGCACAGACTCGTCCTGTTCTTTGATTCTACTCTTCATTTCGTTGAAGAGTTTTTCCTGAAGCGCCGTTGTAGGCGCCATCACGGCCTCCAGATATTCATTTTCAGCCTTTAGGTAGTTAATAACAGCAGAGTCTTCGCGGTTGTTGAGCCAGTAGTAGTTATCAATGCGCGTATCGCCGTGCATGGTAAGCTCCTTAGGTATAACCGCAGCTACAGGCGGCGCAGGCAAATTTTGGTTATTCATATCAGATGATTGCTTGGATTGGCAGCCTGCCAATGTAGCTAATGCAAAAGTAGGCAGTAGGTACTTAGTCAGGCTAATGTGCTTTTTCATGCTAAAAATGTTTGTTGGAGTATTTTCCAGAGTTGTTTTTTTTCGTCGGTACTGGTGATCAGATCGCCAAGATCATTAGCAATAATAACATTGGCTTTTTCGTAGGCAGGTGCGGTAGAGTAAGCACCAAAAACAGCAAGTTCTTTGGGCAGTTGGCGCTGTCGAACGAAAAATAGGATATGGTTGCGATGGCTGTTACGGGCAGCCTGATAATCGGCTATGGCTATAATATCTGTCATAGCAGGGGTAATTTTTGCTGCCTGTAATATTTTGTTGAGCAGTTCTTCTTGGGCAGGGGGAAGAGGCAACTTGCTGACTACTACCAGCACAGGATTTTGTACTTCTTCGAGGTTTATTGCTTGTATCTCGGTAGCATCTGCGCTCGGTGTGTGGTCGTTAATCAAATAAATCGGCAGTTGCAGCAGTTGCTCGTAAAAAATATCAGCATCCTTTTGTTGCATATTTAGGACATGTCTAATTTTAATCTGTGTGCCAAGTCATAGTCAATGATAAAGCCAATAAAATGACTCAGTTCATCGTTCTCATAAATCGGAAAGCCTTTTTCCCATACTTTGACGATAGTACCGTCAGCTTTCAGTACATCATAGATAATGGTGTAAAAATCTTGCCGGTCAATACCTTGTTGTACCTGAGCATCTACGTGCGCTTTGTAGTCAGGGTGGATAATTGCTGAAAGGCTGACCTGTCCGCTTAGAAACTGTTCTGAACTGTATCCCGTCAGCAGTTGCGGATCACCTTCTATGAGAATAGCCTTATAGTCGTTGGTTGCTTCGCAAGCATAGTAGAAGCCTGCCAGCGTAGCAATTAATGCTTTATTGATTGTCTTTTGTAAGATAAGTTCAGTTTGTTTGATTTTGAACTCGCGTTGCTGCGCCTGCATTTTTTCGTAAGACTTTTTCAGAATAACCTCGTTCGCTTCTATTTTGGCTTTTTGTAAAGTCATTTGTTTGTTGGCTTCCTCCAATTCTGCCTTTTTTTTATCTACTTCCATCTGGTTCTGGCGCATTTTCTCGTAGGCTTTTTTCAAGATAGATTCGTTGGCTTCCAGTTTCTTTTTTTGTGTTTCCAACTGAACAATCATTCCCTTTTGGTCTTGAACTACCTGACGGATCTGACGTTCGTTTTCTTCCAGTTCCTCTTTGGCTTTCTGCAACTGTTCTCGCGAGCGCTCCAATTCGATCTGCTTACGTGCCATTTCTTCCTGCGTAGCCATGAGTTCTTCCATGTTCTGGCGCATCTCTTCTTCCTGTGCTCGCAGTTGCTCGGTCATGGCTTGAGATTCTTCCAGCAGGCGTAGGTTTTTGGTGTTGGCTGTAACGGTGGCGATGGTGGCTGCAATATTCTCGCTGACGCGGCGCACAAACTCAATCACATAGGGTGGCATAGCGCTCATAGAGGCAATTTCAACAACGCCATACACATTTTCGTTGGCTTTGAGCGGCATCACTAGCAAAAAGCGAGGTACTGATTCGCCCAGCCCGGACTCGACTTTGGTATAGCCCTCCGGTAGATTATCTAAGTAGAAATGTTGTTTTTCGAGCAGCGACTGTCCTGTAAGCCCCTCGCCGGGATGCAATTGCGGCTTTGCCAATCGTTCTTCGGGCAAGCCATAAGCAGCAACCAGATTGAGCACTTGGTTATTTTCGTGGTCTTCAGACAGGACATAAAGCGCACCTTGGAGACCATTAACGTAACGTACCAAATTAGTCAAAATGTCGCTTGCAAGTTCTTGTTCTGTTTTCTGATTAGCACGGAGAATTTCGGCAAACAAGGCAAGCCCTTCGGCTGTCCATTTGCGTTCTTTTTCCCTTTCATTGATTTGCACCAACTGCGTTCGCATAGCCAAAAGCGCCTGTGCCAGTGGATCTTTTTCGAGCGTTGCCCTATCCGCGTTCTGAAAGTCAGCGTCTAATTTACCCTCACCGATCTGTTCGACAAAATACTTAGCCCGACTGATACTGCTTGCCATAGTGTTGATGCTATAGCTGATCTGGTCTATTTCATCGTCTCCCAGATAGGCTATCTGGTGTTTGATGTTGCCTTTTATCGCCTCTTGTGCCCCGTAAGATATTTGTTGGATCGGTCTGATAAACCAAATGTTTAGAAGTATGATGAGCAGAAGGATAACAGATACAGAAAGTAGCAGAAATAACTCATCCCATACGCTTTTGGGATCGTTGTTCAAAAAATAGCTTACTACGCTTAGTACGATGGCGGCAAGTGCAACCAAGTACAGTTTGGTACTGTGAGACATATGGTAGTCTTTGATGCAAATTCACGTGCACTAAAATACGTTTTTTTTAGTTTAACCTAATCAGGAAACAAGCAAAGGATATACTTCATCTTTGATAAATCGGTTTTTATCGGGTGGCAGAATCAAAAAAACGTTGGCAGCCGGCAGGTTAATCCAATCGCCTGAACCGCTGCCGGCTACGGGGCTTGCCAAATAATATTTGCTTTGGCTGCTTACAAAGGATTGTACTTGCAAAAAGGCGGTCGCAGGGCGGGAAGTCCCTGTTTGCGCTGATAGGCTTGCAAAGGATGCGCCCTCTTGCCGCTGCCAGCGATACGGCTTCTATGTTTGTCCTACCTGCTGCCTCAAGTACTTTCTGCAAGGCTTCATTGGCGCTAATGAGTGTTTTTGGGACATAAGTATCTGGTAAATCTGCGATGTTGCTCAATTTAGCATACTTTTAGTGCAAAATAAGCAAGGTGCTGTTTTCAATCGGATATGTCTCAAATCAGATGGAGTCTTGTTTTGATACTATTGGGGGCTGTTGCCGTCGCGTGGGTCTTTTCTGATATTGTATTGTACGTAATCCTTGCGATTATACTTTCCGGCATTCTCAAAGTTCCGACTAATGCCATCAGCCAGATTCAGATCGGTGGTATCCGCATTCCGCGCAGTATCGCTATTTTGATTTCGTTCAGTATTCTGGTAGGGCTGCTGTCCTTGTTTGTTTTGCTGTTCATACCGCTTATTAATGAACAGGTGGCTGTAATCGCGAGTATTCCGTATGACGATTTTTTTGATCGGCTTGCGCTGCCTGCATCCCGTTTAGAGGGTTTGCTGATCGAAAGCAGAATCGTCAATCAGCCACGGGGCTTCCTGCTCATCCAGATTAAAGAGCGGCTGATCGAGGTGTTCAGTCAGTTCAGGGTTAGCAATCTGCTCAACGACTTGCTGCTGACTACCGGAAATATCTTTGTAGGCATTCTGGCGGTACTTTTCATCACATTCTTTCTCTTGTTTGAGAAAGGCAAAGTGCGCAAGGGTGTCATTTCGCTGATCCCCAACCAATACTTTGAGGTAAGTATCAGTGCAATTCACAAAATTGAGCGACTGCTGGCCAACTACCTGCTTGGGCTTTTGCTACAGATTATTTCTATTTTTACCATCGTTTCATTCAGCCTCATAGTGCTGGGTGTGAATTACGCCGTAACGATCGGAATTTTTGCTGCTATTGTCAATGTGATTCCTTTTGCCGGCCCGCTGATTGGTACAGTGTTCGGTATCATCGTCGGTATTTCTACCGCCTCGCCCGAACTGCTGGAAGGTAACGGCTATCTGTTGCTACTCGGGCAGTTGTTTGCTGCTTTTGTCATCACGCAGATCATAGACAACGTGGTATTGCAGCCGATTATTTTTTCCAAGAGTGTAAAGGCGCATCCGCTCGAAATCTTTATAAGCGTCTTTGCAGGTGCGACTTTAGGGGGGGTTTTAGGAATGTTGGCAGCTATTCCGGCCTACACGATTATCCGCGTTTCTTTTGTGGAAATCAGTAAGGGTTTTAGAGAATACAAAGTGTTCAAATAAATTATTATCGGTTTACTGTTGCAGCCACTGTAGCGCATCAGTTTCATCACTGAAATAGCGCGTCTGCAATTGATTGTCGGGCATATCTTCAATAAGTTGTTCTATAGATATCTGTGTGAACAAATCTTCACTTACCAATATGCCTAATTTTTTGGTGCCTGCCTTTTCAAAAGCGGGAGTAATAATCGAGTTGTGCCAATCCTGTAGCTCGGGTACAATTGTGTAGCGCATCTGCAAAGTATCTGCAAAGATTACACGTGGCTTGATAGACTCGATCGCTTCCTTTTCCATGAGAATTGTTTGGCGAAATTCTTCGTCGGTCATATCAATAGAATCAGGCAACCACTGGATTTTCAATCCTTGAATATCCGAAAGAGGATAGATCGCAAGGTATTTGTCTGTTATTGTTTGCATCTTAAATCACGAAAATTGGAATAAAAAGACAGATGTATAAATGATTTGTTTAATCTGGTGTAAATAGCCATTCGACATGACAACGTCTATAAATCAAAATTATTGCGTGAAAAAGAAAGCTGCCCAAAAAGTAACACGGACTTCGGTCTGCGATTGGTTAATCAATTGATAATCAAATAGCTACAGACTGGAGTCTGTACTACATGCAGCCTTTTTAGACAGCCTCTTTTTTCGATGTAATAATTGTGTGCTGCACTAAATGTGAATTACTTCGCCGTATGCAGCCGCTGTAGCTTCCATGATGGCTTCGGACATGGTTGGGTGCGGATGTACAGATTTGATGATTTCGTGTCCTGTTGTTTCCAGTTTACGAGCTACTACAGCTTCGGAAATCATTTCCGTAACATTTGCCCCAATCATATGGCAGCCGAGCCACTCGCCGTATTTAGCATCAAAAATTACTTTCACAAAGCCTTCTTTTGCTCCGGCAGCACTTGCTTTACCCGATGCGGTGAAAGGGAATTTACCAACTTTGATTTCATAGCCTGCTTCGCGGGCAGCTTTCTCGGTCATGCCAACAGAGGCAATTTCAGGGCTGCAATAGGTACAACTCGGAATATTGCCATAATTCAAAGGTTCAGGGTGGTGTCCGGCTATCTTTTCAACACAGATAATGCCTTCGGCAGAGGCTACGTGTGCCAGCGCAGGGCCGCGTACAATATCGCCAATGGCATAGTAGCCGGGAATGTTGGTGCGGTAAAAATCGTCTATGAGTACTTTGCCTTTATCGTGTGCGATGCCTACCTCTTCCAGCCCAATACCTTCCAGATTGGTGACAATACCTGCGGCAGATAGCACAATATCGCACTGGATTTCCTCGTAGCCGTTGGCGGTTTTGACTTTTACTTTGCAGCCTTCGCCCGAAGTATCTACAGACTCAACGGCGGCAGAAGTAAGGATAGTCATGCCTGATTTTTTGAAAGTTTTTTCTAATTGCTTGGAAATATCCTCGTCTTCGACAGGAACAATATTAGGCATGTATTCAACAATGGTAACTTTTGTACCGATGGTGTTGTAGAAATAGGCAAATTCAACGCCGATAGCGCCTGAGCCGATAATCACCATGCTTTTAGGCTGCTTTTCCAGCACCATCGCCTTGCGGTAGCCGATCACTTTTTCGTTGTCTATCTTAACGCCGGGCAATTCGCGGCTTCGTCCGCCCGTTGCTATGATGACATGATCTGCACTGTATTCGGTTTTAGAGCCGTTTGTAGCGGTTACTTCCACTTTTTTACCGGGCTTGACTTTGCCAAAGCCCATGATTTTGGTAACATTATTTTTGCGGAAAAGGAATTCAATGCCCTTGCTCATGCCGCCTGCAACGCTACGGCTGCGCTTAATCATACCATCGAAATTAACGGCATAGTCCTTCACCTCGATACCGTAGTCTCTGGCATGTTGGATATATTCGAATACTTGTGCGCTTTTCAGCAGGGCTTTGGTAGGGATACAGCCCCAGTTCAGGCAGATGCCGCCCAGTTCTTCTTTCTCAACTACGGCTACTTTCATACCCAGTTGGGAAGCGCGAATAGCGGCTACATAGCCCCCGGGCCCGCTACCAATAATAATCAAATCGTATTTTGTGGAAGACATATCACAGTGTGTGTTTAGAACGCTTATGCAAAAATAAGCGGAAATGTAGTATTTTGAAGACCTGTGTCAGGTTTAACCCTACAGTTAAAAATTGCGTTTATCATTCAAATTACACTTCAAAATCTATCAAAATCGGCTTATGCGAATTAAATCCATATTTCTTGCCGGGAGTTTGTCGCTGGTAACGCTGGGAGCGTTTGCACAAAATATTGCTCCGGGTGCCTTGGGCTACTACAACGATGCGCTGCGCTTTTCTCAAACTCGCTTTGGAGGCACGGCGCGTTTCCAAGGGATTGCAGGAGCGAACACTGCCCTCGGAGGCGATGCCTCTGCTGCATTTATCAACCCCGCAGGTTTGGGGATGCTCCGCAAGTCGGAGATGACTTTCAGTTTTGCAGCCAATTCTGCCAATTCCAATAGCAGATTTCTGGGTGAAACAGTCAATGCGGGCAACCTAAACCTGAACCTGAATCATTTGGGTATCCACTTCTCTTCGGACAGGGGCGCTGAGAGTACCGTGCGCGGCAGCACTTTTGCCATTACGATGACGCGCAACAATGACTTTCAGGAACTGATTAACTACAGCGGCACCAACGACCGCAATTCTATTGTGGATTATTTCCTCGATCGCACCGACGGGCGCGTGCCTTGGAGCGAATTAGACGACGAACTCCGCAATGGTATTTTTAGTTTGGAAGGACTTGCCTATGCTACTTACCTGATCAATCCGTTTTTTGGCGACAATACGACGCGGAACTCTTACGAATCCTTCGTGCCGCTATCGCCAACTTTGCAGGCAGAAAATATCCGACGAAGCGGTGCGCAAAGCCAGTGGAATTTAGCTTATGGTCTGAATATCAAGGATAAGTTCTATCTGGGCGCAGGTATTGGCATTGCGACTTTGCGCTATGCACAGGACAAGCGCTATACTGAAAATGTACTGAACAGCACGACGCCGCTGCCGGGCGGACAGCGACTGCCGCTCAATAATCTGGAGCTGACCGAACAAAACAGGCAGCGCGGTACAGGTATCAACGCTAATTTGGGGATTATCATCCGTCCGACCGACTTTGTGCGCTTCGGAGCTTCTATTACTACGCCTACTATTTATCGCATCACCGATATTTATGAGGCAGAGCTGACAGTTCAATACAATAATTTTCCGTTTACTGAATTCCAAAACGGGCAGCCTATTATTCGGGTGCTTTCCAACGAACGCGCCCGCACTAATGTCATAGAATCGCGCTATACGATGCGCACACCTATGCGGATCAATGCAGGGGCGGCGTTTATTTTGGGCAAACGCGGCTTCGTTACCGCAGATGTAGAGATGGTAGATTACACCACTGCCCGATTCTCTAATCCCAATCCTGAGTTTTCTTTTGCAGGGGACAATGCTACGATTGCTTCGATTTATCGCAACGCAATTAACCTGCGATTGGGCGCTGAAGCTCGTTTTGGCGATTACCGCGTGCGTGGCGGCTTTGCACACCAACAAAACCCCATGCAAGATACGAGAGACAACCGCAGCCGCAATTTCATCACTTTTGGTGGAGGCTACCGCAAAAGCGATTTCTTCTTAGATGCCGCTGTGATTACCAGCTTCTTTGACAGCGAATACCGCGTTTACCGACTGCCGCAAAACGAGCCTGTAGTCAATATCAACAGCAGCCGCGTAGGACTGATGGTAACGGCAGGTTTTTCGATTTAATGCCGGAGCGAATTTGATTAGACAGCATGAGGTTGTCCAAAAAGTAACACGGACTTTAGTCTGTGATTTTCTAAATAACTGATAATCAAATAGTTACAGACTGAAGTCTGTGCTACATGTAGCCTTTCCGGACAGTCTCATGATTCTCCGATATTTTATCCAGCAATGAATCATCTACCGCGTAGATTTCATCCCGTAGGAACTGCATATTGGTAGCATTGAGATCATCCCTGCCCCTTTTGCCAGATAATCTATGAAGCTCTTAATCGAGCAACGGAACAAAAGGGCAATGATGATGCTACCTTTATCTGTGTTATCTGCCAAAACCAGCGTTCTATGTGGATTTTTGGGATGACTCGTATCAATACATCAGATTGATTATCTCAAAGCCGCAATAGCTGCCTGCAAGGCGGCAATTTTGGCTTGCGCATCGGCTTGCTTGCGGCGCTCGTTTGCCACTACTTCGGGTTTGGCGTTGGCTACAAAGCGCTCGTTGGAAAGTTTCTTTTCCACCAACTCTAAAAAGCCTTGCTGATATGCCAGTTCGGCTTCCAGTTTCTGAATTTCCTCTTCGGCATTGACAGACCGTGTCAGCTTTACGAAGCACTCGTCGCCTTTTACCACAAAGCGCGTCGCGTTGTCGGCGGCGCTGTCGGCATAGCTCAGGCTTTCCAGATTGGCCAACTTGCTAATTAATCCCTCAAACTTGGCGTAACGCTCTCGTTGTGTAGTTTTAATTGCCAGCGGCAGTTTTTCTTTGGGTGAAATTCCTTTGCTGTTGCGAAGGCTGCGTACCTGCTGAATGATTTCAAAGGCGATTGCCGCCTCGTTGAGCAGGCGGTTTTGCGCTTCGTCAATGGGTTGAGGCACAGGATATTGCGCTACGATGAGGTAGTCTTTTCCGCTGCGCTCGCGCAAGCCGTGCCATATTTCTTCGGTGATGAAAGGCATAAAGGGATGCAGCAATTTCATCAGCGTTTCAAAAAAATTGACAGTGGCGGCAAAGCTCGCGGCATCTATCGGCTGCCCGTATTCGGGTTTTATCATTTCCAGATACCAAGCGCAGAAATCGTCCCAAATCAGTTTGTAAACCGCCTGCAAAGCGTCTGAAATGCGGTATTTTTCGTAGTGGTCTTCAATTTCAACAATCGCGTTTTGCAAACGGGCTTCAAACCAGTCAATCGCGGTGCGGTTGGCGGTGGGCATGGCAAGGTTGGCGTTTTGTTCCCAGCCTTTTACCAAACGGAAAGCGTTCCAAATTTTATTGGCAAAGTTGCGCCCTTGTTCGCACAGTTTTTCATCAAACAGCAAGTCATTGCCCGCAGGTGAGCTGAACAGCATTCCCACGCGCACGCCGTCGGCACTGTATTTGTCCATCAGTTCCAGCGGGTCGGGGCTGTTGCCCAACGACTTGGACATTTTCCGCCCCAGCTTGTCGCGCACAATGCCTGTCAGATACACGTTTTGGAAAGGTTTATCCTTTCTGAAATAGTAGCCTGAAATAATCATGCGGGCTACCCAGAAAAACAGAATTTCGGGCGCGGTTACAAGGTCTGTTGTCGGGTAGTAGTACTTAATATCCTCATTGTCAGGGTCTAACAAGCCGTCAAATACCGAAATTGGCCACAAGCCCGAAGAGAACCATGTGTCCAGCACATCCTCATCTTGGCGGATGTCGGCAACCGTAGCGGGGCGCGGAACTTTCAAGGTGTTGATTGCGTTGTATGCGTCCGCTTTTTGTTGCAATTCATGCAAAGCCTCTTCGGCGGTCAGGCACACGGCTATAGGCAAGTCGGCGGCGGTGTTGTCATAATCCACGCCGTTGATGTACCACGCGGGAATGCGCTGCCCCCACCACAGTTGGCGGCTGATGCACCAGTCGCGCACGTTTTCCATCCAATGGCGATACGTATTTTTAAACTTGGCGGGATAGAAACGGATGTTGTCGTTCATCACGTTTTCCAGCGCCGGTTGGCAAAGTTCTTTCATGCGCACAAACCACTGCACGGAAAGCCGCGGCTCAACTACCGCATCGGTGCGCTCCGAATAGCCGATGTTTGCCACGTAGTTTTCGTCCACGCGCTCCATCTGCCCGATTTCTTCCAGATGTTGCGCAATGATTTTGCGCAACTTGAAGCGGTCAATTTTGTCGTATTGCTGAACTAATCGGCGCTCCGCGTCATTTTCAAAAGCATCGGCGTTGAATGTGCCGTCCGCATTGAGCGTATCAATCGCGGGCAGGTTGTGGCGTTGCCCGATTTCGTAGTCGTTGATGTCGTGCGCGGGGGTTACTTTGAGGCAGCCCGTACCAAATTCAATGTCCACATACTCGTCGGTAATGACCGGCACGGGGCGGTTCACCACCGGCACGATGATTTGCTTGCCGTGCAGGTGCAGGTAGCGCTCGTCTTTGGGGTTTACGGCAATCGCCACGTCGCCCATGATGGTTTCGGGGCGCTGCGTAGCTACGACAATATGCTCA
>NZ_JBRCHD010000049.1:0-36868 GCF_053489755.1 Rhodoflexus sp. | reverse complement strand
TGAGCTACTTTATCCAAACCAAAAAACATAGAGGCGGCCGTTGTGATGGACAAACTCAACGCAACCCATATAAGAAACTGCGTGAGCGCTACCGCGCCGATGCCTATAATTTTACCCATCATCAGGTCAAAAGGGCGCACCGAACAAATCAATATTTCTATGATGCGATTGGTTTTCTCTTCCATTACTCCGCGCATAATCTGCGAACCATAAAGGAAAATGAAAACATAGATGAAAAACGCGCCTATATAACCTACGGCCATCGCTGCGTCCGAACTGCTGGCTTTTTCACCTTCTTCGCCAATTTTGATAGTGGCAATGTCCACTTTGGCGCGGATGCTGTCCAACTGTTCTTGTTTAATGCCGGAACGCATCATGCGAAGTTCTTCTATTTGTTGGCGAATGGCGCGTTCCAGATGGGACTTGGTTATTGGCGAGAGACTCTCTTGGGAAAAATAGGCGAAACCTTGCGGGTCGCTCAATTCAATAGCGGGAATGAGCAAAACACCATCGTACTTTTTCTGTTTCAGCGCCGCTTTGGCTTGGTCAATATCAATATCTAAAATACTGAAAGTCAATGATTTGCTGTTCTCAAATTTATCTTTGAACAAGCCGCTTTTATCAACGACGGCAATGTGTTGGTCATCTTCGGATGCAAAAACGGCAATCAGCGCCGGCACAAACAAGACGGCGCCAAACAGGATAGGTCCGAGAATGGACATAATCAGAAAACTTTTTTTGCGCACGCGAATTAGGTATTCGCGCTGCACAACGAGCCATATGTTGTTCATACAATAAGATGTAGGGGGTGTTTTAGTTGTTGTTAGCCGCTACCACGCGGATAAAAATTTCGTTCATATCAGGTATCTGTTCGGTGAACGACACAATATTTGCCTGCGCCATAAATGCCTGCAAAAGCCCGTTATTGCTGCCGTGATGGATTTTTACCGTATGCTTGTAAATTCCACCTGCTGCCTCTTCTACCTGCAATACCTCATAACCGTTTTCCGTCAATACGACAGGAGCATCAGTTTCGACAATAAACGTATGCGTTTTGTAAGCATTCTTGATGTCCGCTTTCTTACCTTCCAGCACCTTGCGCGAGCGATTGATCAGCCCGACGTAGTCGCACAGCTCCTCTACGGTATCCATGCGGTGTGTAGAAAAAATAATAGTGCTGCCCTGTCGGCGCAATTCCAGAATCTCATCGCGAATAAGGTTGGAATTAACAGGGTCGAAACCTGAAAAAGGTTCATCTAAAATAATCAACAGCGGTTGATGCACGACAGTTGCGATAAACTGCACCTTTTGCTGCATTCCTTTGGAAAGGTCTTCCACATTTTTGGCCGCCCAGTCCATCAGGTTGAGCCGTTCCAGCCATGCACGGATACGCTGACGGGCTTCACTTTCGCTCAGACCGCGCAAACGGGCGAGGTACATGAGCTGTTCGCCTACCTTAGACTTGCGATAAAGTCCGCGTTCTTCGGGCAAATAGCCGATCTGTTGGTGATGCACAGGCGCCAGAGGCTCGTTCATAAAGCTAACCGTACCCTCATCGGGCGCTGTAATTTGAGTAATAATCCGAATCAATGAGGTTTTTCCCGCGCCGTTTGGACCCAACAACCCGTAAATCTGCCCTTGGGGAACAGCAATACTAACATCCTGCAAAGCGGTATGCCCTGCGTAGCGTTTGACTAATTGGTTGGTTTCTAAAATATTCACCGGATTTTTAGTAGATTAGATGCAACTTCATTGGATTGAAAGGACGTTGCCACTATGCAAAAATATGCTTTTCTTTATGCTATTACGCAACTGTTACTTACAGGGTTATTGGCGGGTTGCGCTACTCCCGCCGACAGCGGCAAACAGCCTGACCAAACTTTGGGCATGAATACAGATACTAGCTATACAACCTTAGAAGCAGCCGTTATTCTCCCCGCCGGCGCATCGCTGGGCGAAGGCGCTTATTGGTATCACGCGCAGCAGAAACTCTGGTGGATTGATATTGAAAACGGACTGTTGCATATTTTCGATCCTATGAACAGTAACCTGCAAACCCATACAATGGGACGCCGGATAGGTACGGTCGTACCCGACCAAAAAGGCAATGCCGTTGTGGCGCTGCAAGACGGGATTTTTCGCTATCGGTTTGATAATCAATCGCTTGAATTGCTGGCTGCTCCTGAAAAAGACAAGCCCTACAATCGTTTCAACGACGGTAAGTGCGACCCGAGAGGCAGACTGTGGGCAGGCACAATGGCTATTAACGCTTCAGGTAAACAGGGCGCACTCTATTGCTTGGAAGAAAACGGCAAAATCACCAAAAAAATAGATAGCGTAGGAATTTCCAACGGTATTGTCTGGACGGCAGACGGCACAAAGATGTACTACATAGATACTCCTACAGGCCAAGTCCGCGCTTATGCCTACGATGCGGCCACGGCTGAGATCCGATTTGACCGCGTAGCAGTGCGTATTCCTGAAGGTGCGGGCTACCCCGACGGCATGGCTATAGACGCAGAAGGTATGATTTGGGTAGCACTGTGGGAAGGCAGTTGCGTCATGCGTTACAATCCCAATACGGGAAAGCCCCTACTTAAAGTCCATACGCCGGGTGCTTGGCGCGTTACCTCTTGCGCTTTCGGCGGCACACAGTTGGATGAACTCTACATAACAACAGCCGCTATCGGTCTCAACGAAGACCAACAGCGGCTCTATCCCAACAGCGGACACTTGTTCAAGATCAAATTAGAAAACATCAGGGGCGTTCCGATGATTTCTTTTGCCTATTAGTCAGTTGCATACTTCAGATCTTCCACAAGCTCGATCAAATCGCGCATCTGATTGATAACCAGCGCGTTATCAGAGAGTTTCAAATCCTGTCCAACCACCTGATAACCACTAAGCAAAATCTTGGTATCGGGGAAACGGTTGCAAAGAAAGTTTACATAAGTCTGTACATCCTCATCAGGAGGCACAGAAGTAATGACTGAAAGGAGGTAGTCGGGTCTGTGTATGTCATAAACCTGTGCCAAATCGCTCAGAGGCGTGCTTTGTCCAAGATAAATCACTTTATGACCGCGCGACTTAATCACGTAGTAGCTGAAGAGCAGGGTTATTTCGTGTAGCTCTCCCTCAGGGAGAAACAACATGAACTTTTTCTGATTAGGACGCGGCTCAAATTGTCCGTCAATGGCCACAATGATTTTTTGGCGAATCAGGTTTGTGATAAAATGCTCCTGAGCCGGGTTGATCGCATCGGTTGTCCAAAGCGTACCAATCTTGATCAGGAACGGATACACAATGTTTATCATGGTTTTTTCAAATCCATATTGCAGGATATTGGTTGCCATGATCTTTTCAAATTGCGCCTCATCCAGATCAATCATAGAAAGGGTCAGGGCATTGATTTGATTGTCAAAATTGCCTGACTGATGGATCGTTTCCATGACTTTCATACGGATCTCCTCGTAGCTCATCCGAGCTATCTTCGAGATCTTGATGCCGTGATTATTCAACAGGGCTATATTAAGCATCATTTTCAACTCTGATGCTCCATAAAGCCTGATGTTAGTGTCTGTACGTTCGGGCTTAAGAATACCGTATCTCTGCTCCCACATCCTGATGGTATGTGCCTTGATACCGGTCAGGTTTTCCAAATCTTTAATAGAGTAACTGCTCGCGCTCATGTCCGGTCTTAGATATGTCCAGCTTATCACGATAGATAAGCTGCTGGTTGTGAAGTAATTAAAGTTTGCTGAAAGTTTACGGAAGGCTTGTTACTCCGTAGCGTTTCCTGATTTTAGAACAAGCTACAGGAGAAATTGTTTAACAGATCCGCGCTATTTTTAGTCCTGTTCAGTTTTTTGGAGCAGTTGTGATGCCTGAGGTGCTGGTTGTTGCACAAGCATCGGAAGGGTAATGTAGAACGTACTGCCAAGGCCGGGTTGCGAAAAGAATCCAATCCGCCCTCCGCTCTTCTCAATCAAGTCTTTGCAGAAGGCAAGCCCCAGCCCACTGCCTGATTCGCCGACCGTACCTCGACGAGGCATACGGGAAGCATAGCTGAATACAATAGCATGTTTTTCGAGGGGTATGCCAATGCCATTGTCTTGCACATAAATAATTGCCTGTTCAGTTACAGGATTCTCCTCGCTGTAAATGACAATTTCGCCAAAGGTATTCGTAAACTTAATAGCGTTGCTAATCAGGTTGCGCGTCACAATCCGCAGGTGCTCTGCTTCGATGCGAACCATCAGTTGCCAGCGCTTTGTACAGGTATTCAGAGGCAATGCTTGTATTTTCTTGTTGCAAATAAGCATAGCCAATATCGCTGTAGCAGTTTGCCACGCCGCGTATATCGTTGAGTTTTTGCCTGATAGCAAGCGATTTTAAAATAATAGGCGACTGCTCCGGAATCTTCGTTGTGCAAAAGTTGGAAAGATGCCACATTGCTAAATGCAAACGCTTGCCCTGCCTCGTAGCCACTTTTCAGGGCCAGTACAAGTGCATTTCGGGTGTAGTAGTCCGAAGAGTCGGGATGACTGTTCCAATAGGCCCTTGCAATGTGTAATTGCGTATTGATAATGACTGTATCAATGGGCTGCCTAATGATTACTCGATGCATACTGTCCACGCAAGGATTCTGTGCCTGAGACAATCCAGATACCATCCACAGCAGCACACAAAGCAACAAGAGTCTTTGCACTACTTGCAAAACTTTTGAGATCAGCAAGTCGGATAATGGTTTAAGGTTAAATCGCAGCGGCTCGCTAAGGCAGCCTGAAGCGATGTTGTAAGGCCTTTAACTCTGCTACAGGCATTTGCAACAGCATCGGCTTTTTTTCCTGATGCAACCAATCGAGTATTTGCAATATTTCACTGCGCAGCATCGCGGTGCATCCGGCAGTTCCTTTGGATTGCCGAGGCGTACCGCCGCTCAAGTGCATAAATATGCATGAACCATTGCCTGCATGAACAGGCTGCGTATTATACCCTACAACAATTCCAAGCCGATAAAGTTCATCTTTTCTGCGCATATCTTCATAGCTTTTCCAGTCGGGCTGCGCAATACTGTCGCGGTTGATCACCTGATTGTAATAACGAGACTGCGGATCGTCTATGCAAAGCGTACTTTCATTGACTTGCAAGTAAGGAAACCGCCACTGCGACTGCGCTTGGTCATATCCATAGGCATAAAGCAGTGGAAACAGCCCGGCGGGCGCTTTGCCGTCGCCTTCGCGTTTGATAGGGGCGCTGCCGTCCTGTGGGCGAAAGGGCTGGCTGCTATCCCATGCCATACCATTTTTGCCCAAGACTACCTGAAAGGGCTTTCCTACCTTTTTCCATGCCGAGCGGCTGTCGGCACGCTCGTAGCGCTGAAGTGTTGCCGGAACTGCTGACCAGCCATCAGCCTGCACTACTACGAGTTGCAAACATGTTTCGGGTATTTGCTGCGCCCGGACCGGTCTGCTTACCCACAGCAGCACACAGCAACAAAATATAACGCGGATATAGTTTTTCATCGGCAGGAAATAGCTTAAATCAATGACTTTTCAAAATTCGTGCGTAAAATAGCACCCGCAAACACTCTAATTTAAGCAAATGATGGGTTTACTTCAAGGCAAGAATGCGCTGATTACAGGCGCTTCTAAAGGTATCGGGCGTGCTATGGCTATCCGTTTTGCACAAGAAGGTGCAAATGTAGGTTTTACTTATCTTTCCAGCGTAGCACAGGGAGAAGCGCTGCAAAAAGAATTAGAAGCACTTGGCGTAAAAGCCATCGGCTATCGCTCGGATGCCTCCGATCATCAGGCAGCCGAAGCACTGATCGCGCAGTTTATTGCTGATTTTGGCACAGTGGATATCCTGATCAACAATGCAGGAATTACCCGCGACGGTCTGCTAATGCGCATGAGCGAGGAACAGTGGGATGCCGTTATTAATACGAATCTGAAATCGGTTTTTAACCTGACTAAGGCTGCTACCAAGCACCTGATGAAGCAGCGTTCCGGCTCAATCATTAATATTACATCGGTAGTAGGAATAAAAGGTAACGCCGGACAGGCTAATTATGCTGCTTCTAAGGCAGGTATTATCGGTTTTACTAAATCGGTAGCACTGGAGTTGGGTTCGCGCAATGTGCGTTGCAATGCTATTGCGCCCGGCTTCATCGAAACGGAAATGACCGCGCAATTAGACCCTAAAGTAGTAGATAGCTGGAAAGAAAGTATCCCGATGAAACGCGGAGGCACTCCTGAAGAAGTAGCAGACTGCGCCGTGTTTCTTGGCTCTGATCTGTCGCGCTATATTACTGGGCAGGTATTGCAGGTCAACGGCGGTATGCTGACATAGGTCGTCCGGATTTTTACGAAGTACTGATTGGGTAGTTCCGATTTTAAACACTGATAAGTGCGGATAATGCAGGTTTGCACGGATTTTTTTAGTTAAAAAAACAGCGTTTATCTGTGTTATCCGCTCAAATCAACGTGTATAGATTTGCTTGTACATGACGGACTTTTTGTCAGGGCATTACGGCGCGGATACTGAATACGCTGCTGCTGTAGTTGTCAGCTACCTTCGCAGCAACAGGCCCCATCATCACTGTACTTTGACGGCTCAGGTCAATGACATTGGGTGAATTGAACATATTGGCAACCTCTACATTCATAGCAATCACATGCTGCGGGCGGCTCGACGTATTCAGCGTAGTGCTTAGCGGCAGGCGAATGACGCGGTAATTTTCGTCGCCCCCCACGTGAAATACCAACCCGCGCTGGTTGCCTGTCGGCGGGAATACCCTCCCCTCAATCATCAGGAATTTGTAACCTGTATTCCAGTCCCAAGCCATATTATTAGAAGGATCCAGATCGCCTACCTGATCGGTGGATAGATTGCGCACCGGATCTACGCCAACAGCAAACTCCAACTCATCGTATTTGCCAGCTGGTATATCGAGCGGCAACTCAAACAGATGTGTATTTTCTTTGCGCACAATCAGATGATAGCTGTTAGGCACAGCAAAAGAATCGCGGGTAGCAGTATTCCTGAATTTTACATTGCTCATGTAAAACTGAAAGCGCTCGATGGTAAAAACATCGCCATTGGCATTGCGATACTGCCTATCTGCCAATACAAGCGGTTGCCCTTCAAAGAGCATTGCCAAGTTAATCGTTACTTTGCTCCTGCCTTCGGGTTGTAGCGAATCATTGCAAGCTGAAAGCGCAAATACGCTCACCAATAAAACATAAATAATTTTTTTCATCGTTGAATAGTAGTTTGGACATCAGTGCGTTAATCTATAAACGGATCGTAAATTTATGAGGTTGCAGATGGTTCATACGGCAAAATATTGTAACTTTAAGCCACCAAAGCAGGAACAGGCTGCAACTTGTCCATCCCCTCTTTTTGCAGTTCTGTTGCAAAAGTAACACATTAACAAACATTTTTGTTCCAAGACTATAATCCACACATGATTGACGAATCACTCTTAGGTACACGCCAGAAAGCCCTGAAAATCAATTTAGACAAGCGTATTTACGGCTCTTTTGCCGAAATAGGTGCAGGACAGGAGGTGGCTTCCATATTTTTCAAAGCAGGCGGCGCTTCGGGTACAATCGCCAAAACCATGTCAGCCTACGACATGACTTTCAGCAATGCAATCTATGGCGAGGACAAGCGCTACGTATGCGAGCAGCGGCTAAACAAAATGTTTGCACACGAATACAGCCTGCTGGTGGAGCGGCTGGATAAAAAGCGTGGCGAAAGCACCAATTTTTTCGTTTTCGCTAATACTGTTGAGGCGCTGAACTACCAAAAAAGCAACCAAGGACATGGTTGGATAGGAGTGCGTTTCCAACTTTCGCCGCGTACTATGCCCAACGATGCAGTCATCCACGTAAAAATGCACGACAACGATGCCTTGCTGCAACAAAACGCACTGGGTATTATTGGCGTAAACCTGCTGTATGCTTGCTTTTACCTGCACGACGATCCCCAAGCAATGATCAAGTCGCTGATAGACAACCTGCACCGCGACAGAATAGAAGTGGATATGTTCCGCTTGACAGGTCCTAATTTCAAGCATGTGGACAATCGCCTGCTGAGCCTTCAATTAGTACAACACGGACTAACGGATGCTGCACTTTTTGGACCGGATGGCAACGTATTACAGGCTTCAGAAGCATTCTACAAGAAGAACGTACTTATATTGCGCGGCCGCTTCCGCCCACTGACCCATGTAAACATGGATATGCTCGAAAAAGGCTATCAAATGTTTATCCACGAGAACGGTGTAACCCCCGAAAACACGCTGAAAATCGCTGAACTGACCTTGCAGGATCTTAAGGCCGCCGATCCGGATATAGACGAGAAAGACTTCCTGGATCGCGTAGATATTTTGTGCTCACAAGGGCTTACCGTACTGATTTCTAACTACCATCGCTACCACAGGCTGGTAGGCTATCTGGCAACACAAACCAAACAGCAGATCGGTGTGATTCTGGGTATTCATAACCTGAGAACTATTTTCGACGAAGGACTGTACGATCAGTTGCCGGGCGGCATTTTAGAAGCCTTTAGTAAGCTGTTTAAAAAGAACGTGCGGCTGTACGTCTACCCCTTCCTCGATCAAGAAAGCAAGGTGCTGAATACCTGTGAAAACTTCGAGCTTACCGAATCACAGCGCCATTTGTTTGTTCATTTGCTGGCAAACCAACGCATACGCGACATTAAAAATGCTAACCTAGAAAATCTATATATCATCTCAGATCACGTACTGGCCATGATCAAAAAAGCTCAAGACGGCTGGGAAGCAATGGTACCTGAGGAGGTTGCACGCCTGATCAAAGATAAGTGCCTGTTCGGCTATCCTTGCGAACGCCTCAAACCCGGATTTTTCTTGGATACGCCAAGGGCAATAGACGCTGTGCCGGAATACAATGATCCGCCTTCATTGTGATCATAAAAACTAATTGTCGGTAGCTGATCAGATACCCGATTCCGCCTCAAAACTGCTAATTTTGCACTCAAATTTTAGAACAGCGAATTGGCACTCATCAAATCTATATCAGGCATTAGGGGTATCATAGGCGGTAGAGCCGGCGAATCGCTAACCCCTCAAGACGTTGTGCGTTATACAGCAGCATTTGGTACTTGGGTCTTGGCAAATGCGCCCAGAAAGCAAAAAATTGTAATTGGTAGAGACGCGCGTACGACAGGAGAAATGATCAACCGCCTCGTCGTATCTACACTGCAAAGTTTAGGCATCAACGTAATAGATCTTGGACTATCTACCACACCAACGGTAGAAATAGCAGTGGCAGATGAACAAGCAGGTGGAGGGATCGTCATTACTGCCAGCCATAATCCCAGCAATTGGAATGCACTTAAACTGCTCAATAGCAGAGGTGAATTTATCTCGGCAGAAGCTGGCGCAGAAATACTGGAAATTGCAGACAAAGACAGTATTGATTACGCCCGTGCAGGCAGCCTCGGCAGCTACACAACCAATAACAGCTATCTGCAAAAACATATCGAGAAAATTTTACAGCTCCCGTTGGTAGACCGAGCGGCTATTCAGGCGGCTGACTTCGAAATAGTGGTAGATGGGGTTAATTCTACAGGCGGCATTGCCGTACCTATGTTGCTGGAAGCTCTTGGGGTGCAGAAAATAGAAAAATTATACTGCGAACCCAACGGACTTTTTCCACACAATCCCGAGCCGCTACCCGAAAATCTGACACATATTTGCAGTAAATTGGAAGCCGGCAACTACGACCTCGGCATCGTTGTCGACCCAGACGTGGATAGGCTGGCATTCATTTGTGAGGATGGCACTCCGTTTGGCGAAGAATATACCTTAGTAGCGGTAGCTGATTATGTACTTAGCCAAAATGGTGGAGGCAATACTGTATCCAATCTGTCCTCTACCCGTGCCCTACGCGACGTAACGCAAAAGCGCGGTGGAAAATATTTTGCTGCCGCCGTTGGCGAGGTGAACGTAGTTGCAGCTATGAAAACCTACAATGCCGTTATCGGCGGTGAAGGAAACGGCGGCGTTATCTACCCCGAACTACACTACGGACGCGATGCACTCGTAGGTATCGCCCTGTTTTTGACACATTTAGCCAAATTTGGCAAGTCAGCCAAAATGTTACGGGCTACCTATCCCAACTACTACATTTCCAAGAATAAGATTGACCTCCACAACAGTATTGACGTAGATCAGGTGCTCGCCCAAGTGCAAGAGCGCTACTGCAAACAGCCCATCAACCGGATTGACGGGGTGAAAATAGAGTTTGATCGCGGGTGGGTACATCTGCGCAAATCGAATACCGAGCCAATTATCCGCATTTATGCCGAGTCGGAGTTGCAAGTAACCGCAGACTTTCTCGCTAATAAAATCATCAGCGACATCAAAGAAATTATTTCCTACAGAGCCAATTAAAACATCCTGAGATATGCGTATTTACTTAGACAATGCCGCCACTACGCAGTTAGACCGCGAAGTATTTGAAGCGATGACTCCTTTCATGTTGGAGCACTTTGGCAACCCTTCTTCTATCCACTCACACGGGAGTAAAGTGCGGGCTGCCATCGAGCAAGCTCGCAAGAAAATTGCCGCCACCTTCAATACCTCGCCTTCGGAAATATTTTTTACTTCAGGCGGCACAGAGTCTGATAATACTGCCCTTCGCTGCGCTATCCAAACACATGGCATTACACACGCTATTACCAGCCAACTGGAACACCATGCCGTACTGCATACGCTCGAAGAATTAGCCCAAAAAAATGCGATTCGCCTGAGCCTTGTAAGACACGACGCACAAGGCAATATTGACCTGAACCACTTGGAAGAACTGTTGCAAGCCAATCCCAACAGTTTGGTATCGCTCATGCACGGCAATAATGAAATCGGCAATATGCTGCCCATAGCAACCGTCGGGGAAATGTGCGAGCGATACGGTTCGTTCTTTCACTCCGATACCGTACAGACGGTAGGTCATTATCCCATTGATTTACAGAAAGTTAAAGTCCATAGCATCGTAGGCGCGCCGCATAAATTTCACGGCCCTAAGGGCGTTGGTTTCCTCTATGTACGCAACGACAAGAAAATCCATTCATTGATTACCGGCGGCGCGCAGGAGCGCAACATGCGCGGCGGCACTGAAAATGTTTACGGCATTGTGGGCATGGCAAAAGCCATAGAGTTATGCTATCAGCAATTAGATGCGCATATGAACTATATCAAAGGATTAAAGGCGTACATGATAGAACGCTTGAAAGCTACCTTCGACGATATTCGATTCAACGGCGCTTCCGGCGATGTTGAAAACAGCCTTTATACCGTTCTGAATGTGAGTTTTCCGCCATCGGAAGCCAACGAAATGCTTTTGTTCAACTTAGATATTCACCGCATTTCCGCTTCGGGCGGCAGCGCCTGCTCGAGCGGCAGTAACATAGGTTCGCACGTGCTATCGGCATTGCCTCATACCGCAGGCAGAGGCAACGTGCGCTTCTCATTTAGCAAGTATAACACCAAAGAAGAAATAGACTATACCATCGCCAAGCTGAAGGAAATTTTCCAGATGCAAACCGCCTGAAAAGCTAATCCTGTATTTTTCCGCTAACTTTGCCGCCTGAAAATTAAGCGAAACTTACAGGCTATCAACATTATGTCCATAGAAAACACAGGCGTTTTCCCCAAAATTATCGCGCACGCCAAAGAGTATGGATTTGTTTTCCCGTCCAGCGAAATTTACGATGGTTTGCAGGCGGTTTACGACTACGGCCAAAACGGCGTAGAACTGAAAAACAACCTCAAACAGCTGTGGTGGAAAACTATGACCCAAATCCATGATAACATTGTGGGTATTGATGCGGCTATCTTCATGCACCCCAATACATGGGTCGCATCGGGGCATGTGGCCAGCTTCAACGACCCGATGATTGATAATAAAGATTCCAAAAAACGCTACCGCGTAGATCACCTGATTGAAGGTTTTGCCGAACAGCTGACCGCAGAAGGCAAAGCCGACAAGGCACAGGCAATTCTGGACGAAATGAACCGCCTGCTGGCTGCCGAAGATTTCCCAGGGCTGCACCAGTTCATTACCGACGAAGGTATCAAATGCCCCATTTCGGGTACGGCTAACTGGACAGAAGTGCGTCAATTCAACCTCATGTTTGCTACGCAAATCGGTTCGGTAGCCGACGAGGCCAACACGATTTACCTACGTCCCGAAACCGCACAGGGCATTTTTGTCAATTTCCTAAACGTTCAAAAGACGGGACGCATGAAAATACCTTTCGGCATTGCGCAAATTGGCAAGGCTTTTCGCAACGAAATTGTCGCCCGCCAATTTATCTTCCGTATGCGCGAGTTTGAACAAATGGAAATGCAGTTTTTTGTGCGTCCGGGCAGCGAAATGGAATGGTACGACCATTGGAAAGACATGCGTATGAAGTGGCACAAAGCCCTTGGCATTCCTCAAAGCAAGCTACAATACCACGACCACGAAAAACTGGCGCACTATGCCAACGCCGCGCTGGATATTGAATATCAATTTCCGTTCGGCTTCAAAGAAATTGAGGGCATCCACAGCCGCACCGACTTCGACCTGCGCAACCATCAGGAACTTTCCAAAAAGAAAATGCAATATTTTGACACCGAAATCAATCAAAATTACATCCCGTATGTGATTGAAACTTCGGTTGGCGCTGACCGCATTTTCCTGATGCATCTTTGCAACGCCTACACCGAAGAGGCGATAGGCGAAGGCGAAAATCGCAAAGAGCGCACCCTTCTCAAACTGCACCCGGCGATTGCGCCTGTGAAAGCGGCGATATTCCCACTCACCAAAAAAGACGGTTTGCCCGAAAAAGCCGAGCAGATTTACAAAGCGCTCAAAACCGACTTCCGCGTTGTTTACGAAGAAAAAGACAGCATTGGCAAGCGCTACACCCGTCAGGATTTGATTGGAACGCCTTTCTGTATTGCCGTTGACCATCAAACATTGGAAGACGACACGGTAACTATCCGCGACCGCGACACCGCCACGCAACACCGTGTGCCTATCGCCGCCCTGCGCGATGAAATCGGTCATGCCGTTTCTTTTGCCCGCGTGTTTGAAAAGTTGTAATTCGCTAACGCAAAGCGAATATATTAAACCTGACGGGTCTGCGAGACCCGTCAGGTTTGTGCATAAAAGAATAAGGCTTTGAAAGTTTATATCTCAGGATAAGACTTCTAACCTATGCGTTCTCAGCGTAAAACTCAGCGCTCTTTTCGGTAGCTGCCCAATCGCAAAATTTCTAAAAAATTACCGCAGAGGTTGCGCGCAAGCACTTACTTTTGCGAAACATTTGCGCCTCATCAACGCGCTTGAAGATACGTACATCATAAATACTATGGGAAGAGCATTTGAAGCCCGAAGAGGCAAAAAAGAAAAACGCTGGGACTGGATGTCCAAAACATTTACGCGCTACGGACGCGAAATTGCGATGGCTGTAAAAGCCGGCGGCCCTGACCCAGAAACCAACACCAAACTGCGCCTGATTATTCAGAATGCAAAGCACGCCAATATGCCTAAAGACCGCATAGAAGCCGCTATCAAACGCGCCTCTTCTAAGGAGGAAGGCAATTTTGAAGAGGTAGTATATGAAGGTTATGGCCCACACGGCGTAGCCATTGTGGTAGAAACCGCTACCGACAACCCGACCCGCACCGTCGCGATGGTTCGTATGCACTTCAATCGCTCAGGCGGTTCTTTGGGCAAAACCGGATCATTGGACTTTATTTTTCAGCGCAAAGGTATCTTTGAACTCAACGCGGAAGGTCTGAATCGAGAAGAATTAGAACTGGAACTAATTGACTTAGGCGCAGAGGAGGTCTATGAGCAAGATGGAAAAATCATTGTACAGACTTCTTTTACCGACTTCGGCGCAATGCAAAAAGGGCTAGAAGAGCGCCATGTTCCTATCCTAAAAGCTGAGTTGCAACGCATACCGACCTCTTTCGCAGAAGTTACCGATGAGCAAGCCGAAGAGGTTTTGGAACTGGTAGATAAGTTTGAACAGGAAGATGACGTTACCGCCGTTTTTCACAACTTGAAATAATACAATAACGGTTGCGCCGGCTAAAAAAACCGACACAACACGGATTGAAGCGGATTACACCCGTACAAATGGATTTTTTTAATGTTGTAAAACAATGAAAGAATCTGGATTAATCAGCGTGATCCGCAACAATCCGCGTTCTAAAATCACACCTGAATTTTTATCCCCATGCAAGACCGCTACGCCATGCGCGGCGTTTCTTCCGGCAAGGAAGACGTACACAACGCCATTAAGCTGATAGACAAAGGTTTATACCCCAAGGCTTTCTGCAAAATCATGCCTGACCTGTTGGGAGGCGACGCGGAATGGTGCAACATCATGCACGCCGATGGTGCCGGCACTAAGTCCTCGCTGGCATACGTCTATTGGCGCGAAACAGGCGACCTTTCCGTGTGGAAAGGCATTGCGCAAGATGCTATTGTGATGAACTTAGACGATTTGCTTTGCATAGGCGCAACGGATAATATGCTGCTTTCATCAACCATCGGGCGCAACAAGCGATTAGTGCCGGGCGAAGTCATCGCGGCCATCATCAACGGCACGGAGGAGGTGCTGGAAATGTTGCGCAATCACGGCATCGGCATTTACAGCGCCGGCGGCGAAACTGCCGACGTAGGCGATTTGGTGCGCACTGTCATCGTGGACAGCGCCGTTACCGCACGCATGAGGCGCAGCGAAGTCGTCAGCAACGACCGCATTCGGGCAGGAGATGTGATTGTCGGGTTGGCATCTTTCGGGCAGGCGACCTACGAAGACCGCTACAACGGCGGCATAGGCAGCAACGGACTGACCTCTGCCCGCCATGACGTTTTCCACAAGCTGCTGGCTGAAAAATACCCCGAAAGCTATGACCCACAAGTACCTGCCGACCTGATTTACAGCGGCAGCCGCAGCCTCACCGAACGCTTTGAAGACCTTCCGGTGGATATCGGGCAGTTGGTGCTATCCCCTACCCGCACCTATGCGCCCGTTATCCGCGAAGTGCTTGCCGAATTGCGCCCATACATACACGGAATGGTGCATTGCAGCGGCGGCGCACAAACCAAAGTGCTGCATTTTATTGACCAACTACATATCATCAAGGATAACCTTTTTGAATGTCCGCCTTTATTCCGACTCATTCAGCAAGAAAGCGGCACAGATTGGCACGAAATGTACCGCGTGTTCAATATGGGGCATCGCATGGAACTCTACCTGCCGGAGCAATTCGCCGAAACGGTGATTCAGATTTCGCAATCATTTGGTATTCAGGCGCAAATCATCGGGCGCGTAGAAGCGGCAGACAAAGCGCAGGTAACCATACGCAGCCCTTACGGGGAGTTTGTTTATCATTAAACAGAGATTTGCGGCTATTTTTAGTCCACGTAGGCTTCTTTGATAACGTTTTTCAGTTGCTCAATCGCTTCATCGTCCAGATGTCCAATAACTTTTGTTATTCGGCTTTTGTCTATGGTGCGAATTTGATCTACAACTATCCAGTTGCTTTGTCCCTCTAAATCAAAATGAACTCTTGTAGGATAGTTTTTGGACTGTGAGGTGATTGGACAAACTACAATAGTTGCCAAATGCCTGTTCATTTCGTTGGGCGAGACGATCAGGCAGGGACGTTTTTTCCTGATTTCGCTGCCTACTGTTGGGTCTAAATTGACAATAACGAGGTCATATTGAGCATAATAATCCATCATTATCAGTCCCAGTTTTCCTCTTCAAAAACACTGTCAATCAGCAACTTATCGTCTCCGTTGCTGTGCATTTCAGCAAAGGCTTCCTCCCAGTTTTTTCGGGGTTCTGCAACAGGTTTCAGAACGATGCAATCATCTTCCAAAACAAGTTCTACCTTATCAGTAATTTGGTACTTGTCCAAAAGGGTTTTGCTGAGCCTAATTCCTTTTGAGTTGCCGATTTGTACTACTGAAACTTGCATCCTGATTGAATTTTTATTGCTTTGTATCTACAACGTAATTATCGTCAACTTAGTTTCCGTTTTTATAACGGATTAGGTCAAATGCAACGTCTCAGAGTTACACGCAAGGATTTACAGTTGCCATGCCTACGGCATTTTGTCAATAAAAGAATGTATGATTTTGCTACAAAGATGACAAGCCTAACGGCTTTTTTGTCGTAAAAACATCCTACAGATTTGTGTTATGCAGCAGCCCTACAGGTTTTTGTGTTATGATAAAAAGCCCGTAGGGCTGCTATCTTTGTAGTCTATGATGTGATTTTATCGTTTGAAACACCGTAGGTGTGGCACCTATAAGCGTGGAGCACAGCAGAGCATACAAACAATAAAGGATACTCTATACTGCTCACCTACTAATGCCAAAATGAACCCAAAATCAGCGTTATTGACGTAAACCTTGGAATGCTTTGCGGTAAAAAGGCTCTACCGCAAATTCCGCAGAGAAGTGTTATTTGTTGTAAGATTCATAATGGTTACGCGATTTTACCACTAATCTCGCAGCGCCAGATTGCGCAGGCAGAAATACTGCAAATTGCTTGCACGACCTGTGGAGGCAGTAAAGCCCCAAATGACGCGGGTTTCACCGCCAAAGACTCCGTTAATCAAATCGCGGGTGCCCTGATGCACAATTTCGCCGTCTAACCAAACCGTAATCCGCTGCTTATCAGGCTCCCAGCGAAAGCTAAAACTGTGCAGCATGTCATCTTCCAGGTCAAAATCAGGGTCGTTGTCGTGCCAATAGGTTTCGTGGTAGTTGGTTCCGTCTTCCAGATAGGCAACATGGTCGTGCGGCGGGTCATTTTGCCGCCAGTTCTGATAGGTATCAAATTCTATGGCAATGGAGGGCGCGATATAAGCCCCTGCGCGGTAGTTTTTGCTCCACCTGCCATAGCCCATACACTCTCCCCACGTGCCAAAGGCTTCAAAGCCGCGCCTGTCATTATGGATAACGAATGTAATACCGTCTGCGCCTTCATCCTTAGAACCGAAGTAAATATCGAAGTCCACCTGAAAAAAGTTTTGCAGGTTGAGGCGGGTTTTGTAATAGGCTATACCTTCGCTGTAAGGCACATCGGGCGTAAGTTGGATGCAATCGTTGTTCATGTGTGCCGCGTTGCCCATGAGGGAATATTGCGCCTGAGCCGTGGTAACAATAGTTGCACAAAGGAAAATGAAGATGAATTTTCGCATAGCCTATTCGGTTTTGATTTATTTTTGATCCATGAATCCCTTACTACAATTAAATCAGTTGATTTACTGGATTGTTTTAGCCACAGGGCTTGCAGGAATAGCCCTGCCTGCCGCTGCACAAAAGCTCGGCACTGTATCCGGAAAATTTATCATGCTGGATCGCTATGGTACAAAGCGCATCCGCTTGCCAGAAGGAAGTGAAATTTACTTCAAATTGAACGGAGATAAAAGAAAAACGCGGGATTATATCGGCGAAATTTGGGAAAAAGACACTGCTATCTATCTGGTACAGAGCAAGCAAGCTGTTCCCTTGCAGGATTTTGAGTCCTTCTACTTCCCGCGCAATCACATATCTTCTCTTTCGGGTAAGGCTGTTTTTGTGGGCAGCGGCTTTCTGTTTGCTGCTGCCGTTGCCGATTTGATCCCTAATCGCTTTTATGATCAACGCGAATCGGCGATCATTGGCGGTTCGTTCCTCGTCCTTTCCCAATCTATCAAAGTTTTCAAATGGAAAAGATTCAAGGTAAAACCGAGCAGAAGTCGCGCGCGTATTATCAATACATCGTGGGAATAAAGGTATATTTTGGCGCAAAATAACAACTCTTGGCAGCATCGCTGTCAGTGCCGGGTGTACGCCTGCCGTTCGAGATATGCAGCAATAACCCTCCTTCTACCTAAGATCAAGATAGCCGATTTCGGTTGCCGTACCAACGCCGCGCTGCCCTTGGCTGATAGCCGTCCACAGGAAAAACGTCAAAATTGTTCTGAGAGAAGCATCCTGATTGCCGTAATATAAATGATAGGTAAAAGGATCATCAAAATTGACCATCTTTTTTACAAAACGCAAAGCACAAAACTAGAAGTCATAGTTGCGCTGCGCATGATTGGCAATGGCGGTAATATGATGTAAACCAAGCGCTTGTGGATTCATAACTACGTAAGTTTTGTTGTAATTTCAATAGGATTTTGGAGCGTCTTATGAATCGGGCAGGCGTTGGCAATTTGCAACAACCGCGTGCGCTGCTCCTCGTCTAAGTCGCCAATCAACTCAATCTGGCGGCTGATCAGGCTTTTGCCCGCTGCCTTGTCGTAGTCAAAGCTCAAGGCAACTTTTACCTCTTCCAAAGCCCAGCCCTTGCGGTTGGCATACATGCGGAGTGTAATACTCGTGCAAGCCCCCAACGAGCTAAGCAACAATTCGTTGGGGCTAAAACCTAAATCTGTTCCGCCCAGTTCCGGCGGCTCATCAGCGATAAGTTCATGTCTGCCATTATCCAAGGTAGTGCGATACAAGTCGCGCCCGATATGTGCTATTACATTATCCATGTGTTGAATATTGATAGGATTAGCTATGTGTAAAACGATGTCAAACTGCTGTATATACAACGTTTGTCTATACTTTTTTTCCGATAATGATCATCGAAAGCGGTTTTTGTGTTTCCGGATGCAGCGGCTCACTGATTTTGGCTAACTGAAAACCACTCATCGTAATCAGATGTACCCAATCTCCGATTGTTCGGAAATACCAAGGGTGCGGCTCGGTAAAGCCATTACCAAGCCCCTTCCAGCTATCTTGTTCCCAGTGGCTAATATAGGGAACATTGGCAGGCAGATTGAGGGGATGCAGCGTTTGAATCACCACATGCCCGCCGGCATTGAGTAGTCGGGGTAAATACGTCATCAGTTGTTCTGTACCTTCTTTTTCAAATAGCGAAAAATTGAAGACAATTGCATCAAAGGTCATCCCCGACAACTGCCCCTGTACAATATCCTCATAAGAAGCCGCAAAGTACTGCTCGTTACCCTTAGCAGTTGCATAGCTAATGAATTCTGCAGTCGCATCTGTGCCGCTTGCTACAATGCCTCGGGCAGCTAATGCACGCACTAACCAGCCCTCACCACAACCCATATCCAATACAGTCTGCGGCTGCAAAGCAAGTATCTCATCAATAATTGCCTGATTGGTAGCTAACTGGCGGCTAACAATCTCATTTTGTTCAATCGCCTGAATCCAGCGGGCAGCGTTTGTTTTCCACGAAGGTATTACTCCCATAGTATGGAACGGATTAGTACAAAAACGAAAGGGGACGGACCGAAGTCAATCCCCTTTCTAAAATATTTTGGACTCAGATTAGAGTTTGAAGCCCAGACCTACTTGGAAGCTCAAACCGCGAGTACGAATATCTTGATTGCCAAGGCTCAGAGGGAAACCTACAGCGCCGTTAGGAGCGCCGATGAAGTTAGCAGACTGACCGTAAGCATTGTTGATGTCAGAGAAACCATGACGGTAACGAGCATCCAACATCAAAGTAGCCCACTTCAGGTCGAAGTCAACGCCACCACCTACGATCATACCAATATCCATAGCTTTGAACTGGTTGGTAGCATCTACGCGATACTTAGTAGGCGAACCGAAACGGTAACCTTCTACGTTGTTAGTAGCGTGTACGTTGAAGTCGAAAGAAGGACCGATAAAGATTTTAGGCTCGTACACAGACAGTACAGGTAACTTGAAGTAAGACAGTAAGTTAGCTTGTATGTTGCTCAGGCGGTAATCATTTAGGTTGCCCATAGCAGAACCAACAGTGCCGGGCTGACCTACGTTAGTACCTGCACCAGGTGAGAAACGAGCAGCACCGCTTTGAGAGAAACCAGCCTCCAAAGACATGCCTACCCAGCTGTTTACATTGTACATAGCAAACACAGTAGCTTGTGCACCAGCTAAAGAGGTAGTAGATCTCGTGGTACCGGAAACTGAGAAATCGTTTACGTTAACACCGGTACGTACCCCCAGAATAAAGCTGCTTTGCTTCTCAGGTGTAGAAGCGTCTTGAGCGTTAGCGCCGAAAGTGAAAGCACCAACGGCAAGGGCTGCCAACAGAGTAACTTTTTTCAAACCGTTTTTCATGGATTGTAAGTGTTTTTTCTTAAGTTTATTAATTGTAATTTTTCACAAAACTAAGCATACTAACGGTAATTTGAAAGTTTCACGTTCGCTTTTGCTTAATTTTATGTTGTTGAGTTACTGGCAAATCTATAAAATAATTTTTAATCCAAAAGATTTCGCCTCGAAAAACGTGAAAACTTTTAATTTACACTATGCAATTTGAACTCCAATCTGACTACAAGCCAACCGGAGACCAGCCCAAAGCCATTCAACAGTTGGTCTATGGCGTAGAGTCCGGTGAGCGTGCGCAAACACTGCTTGGTGTTACAGGGTCAGGAAAAACTTTTACGATCGCCAACGTTATCGCGCAGACCAATCGCCCAACATTGGTTTTGAGCCATAATAAGACGCTGGCCGCACAACTTTATGGCGAACTAAAACAGTTTTTTCCCAATAATGCAGTCGAGTACTTTATTTCCTACTACGACTATTATCAGCCCGAAGCCTACATCCCCCATTCGAATACGTACATTGAAAAAGATCTGTCTATTAATCAAGAAATAGAAAAGTTACGACTTAGCGCTACTTCCTCGCTGATGTCGGGCAGGCGCGATGTTATTGTAGTGGCTTCGGTTTCTTGTATCTACGGTATCGGCAATCCTTACGAGTTTGGTAAGCATCTTATCCAGTTGACGCGCGGAGAGATAATACCCCGCAATCGGCTGCTATTTCAGTTAGTAGATATTTTATATAACCGCACCGAAGCGCAATTTAAGCGAGGCACTTTCCGCGTGAAAGGCGATACTGTTGATATTTTCCCGGCTTATGCTGACTTTGCCTACCGCATTTTTTTCTGGGGCGATGAGATAGAGAATATCCAACGCATAGACCCTGAAAGCGGTAGCAGAATATCTGATGAATTCAGAATCACGATTTTTCCTGCAAATCTGTTCGTTACTGGCAAAGATCTTTTGCAAACAGCCATCAAAGAGATACAGGACGATCTGGTTGCGCAAGTTAAATTCTTTGAGTCCGAACACCGGTACGTAGAAGCCAAACGCCTACAGGAACGCACGGAGTTTGACATAGAGATGATGCGAGAACTTGGCTATTGCTCAGGGATTGAAAACTACTCGCGCTATTTTGACCGCCGCCCACCCGGAACGCGTCCTTTCTGTTTATTAGATTATTTTCCTGAAGACTATCTAGTCGTAATTGATGAAAGCCACGTAACTATTCCACAAATCAGAGCCATGTGGGGCGGCGACCGATCCAGAAAGATCACGTTGGTAGATTATGGCTTCCGATTGCCTTCCGCATTAGACAATCGTCCGCTGACTTTCAATGAGTTTGAAGAAAAAATCAATCAGGTAATTTATGTCAGTGCAACCCCGGGCGATTATGAACTGGCAGCCTGCGAGGGTGTCGTGGTAGAACAAATCATTCGCCCAACGGGCCTGCTCGACCCCGAGATCAGCATTCGTCCGTGCCAAAACCAAATTGATAACCTAATCGAAGAAGTTGATGAGCATATCAAGCGCGGTGGGCGCGTATTGGTAACTACGCTTACTAAACGCATGGCAGAAGAACTGACCAAATACCTCACGCGAATGGGCATCAAAACGCGCTATATCCACTCTGAAGTAAAGACGCTCGACCGCGTAGAAATTCTGCGCGAGCTAAGGCTGGGCGTTTTTGACGTACTCGTAGGTGTAAATCTGCTCCGCGAGGGACTTGACCTGCCCGAAGTATCGCTCGTAGCGATTATGGATGCTGACAAAGAAGGATTTCTGCGCAACCAGCGTTCATTGATCCAAACCATCGGTCGGGCTGCCCGAAATGTGGAGGGTAAAGTAATCATGTATGCAGATACTGTTACCGAATCTATGCAGCAAGCCATTGACGAAACCAATAGACGCAGAAGCATTCAAAAAGCCTACAACGAAGCACAAGGCATTACACCTAAAACTGTCAGCAAGTCTAAGGAGGCGATTATGAAGCAAACCAAAGTAGCTGACTCTAAAAAGCAAGAAAAAGAAGGCAGACAAGTGTACATAGAACCGCAGGATGCAGCAATGAACATAGCCGCCGAGCCTGTAATTGCCATGATGGACAGCAAAGGGCTGGAGAAGCTCATTCAGCAGACCCAGAAAAACATGGAACGTGCGGCCAAGGAGCTGGACTTCATCGAAGCTGCGCGTCTTCGCGACGAACTGACTGCCCTCAGAAAGCGGAAGGAAAAATTAGAAAGCTAAAATTTGCTGCCTACACAAAACAAAAGCGGAGACTCTTAGGAATCTCCGCTTTCTTTATGCTTTACAGCCCGTAATTAGTTGCAACGCTGGCCGTCAGAGCCTTTCTGTACAACTTTGAATTCTACGCGGCGGTTCAATGCCATGTTAGCTGCATTTGCTTTGCCGTCAACCTCATTAGGTACAATAGGTGAACTCTCTCCGAAACCTTTGGCTTCGATGCGGTTCGCTGCAATGCCTTTGCTGATCAGGTACTGTTTTGCAGCAGCTACACGACGCTCTGACAGACCTTGGTTGTAATTGTCGTTACCACGGTAGTCAGTATGTCCTTCGATGCTGATGCTTATGTTAGGGTAGTCTTGCATAAACTTAACAACTTTGTTCAATTCCTCAATAGACTTGGGCAGCAATGAGGCAGACAACTCTCTTGGCGTCAGGTTGCGCGGACGAGCAGTTGCAAAGTTGATGTTGTCAAATGCAATCTTGGTCAAGTCAAACAACAGGATTTCGCGGTTGATTGTGTCGCCTGCCTGCTTGTTAGTCAAGTCCAGAGAAATAGTAGCAGGTACGTACTGATCGGCAGTACCTTCTGCGCAGTAGGTTGTTCCTGCAGCAAGTAAGGCTTCGTATTTGCCGGGACCAATCTTCTTCTGACCTTTTACAGAACCTTTAGAAACATCGTTTGGCTTGATGCCAACAACACCTTCTTCAATAGGCTCGCGAGTCAGACCGTCAATAACAGCGATAATAGCTTTTACGCCCAGTTTCTTCATTTGAAAGTTGGCGCAGCAGCAAGAGTTGATGCCATTTGTGTAGTCTAACTCTTGCACAATAGGCTCGTAATCTTCCAGTTCAACAGTGATTTTATATTTGTTGCCTTCCGTCAAAACGGTACTTATCTTGCCTTGAGTGCTCTTCATTGTGTAACTCAAAGAAGAACGAGTTTCGTTGTCAACCTTGATTATTGCTTCCAAAGGCTCACCTGTAGAAGCATCTACTACCATACCTGTGAATTGGCAAATGCGCTTAGGCTTCATTCCTTCAGGCAACGGAACGGTAAACAGTTCGTGAGAAGCGCCAACATAAGCATTGAAATATGCCAATACATGTGGTTCGTCGTGCGGAGCTACAGATACCAACAGGTCAGACTGATAAGAATACAGATTATTTTTTACAAAAGGCGCAATATCAGCGGGAATAGGCTCACTCCATGTATTACCCGGCTTTAATGTGGCATAGTATAAATCAAAATCCTTAGATTTCTTAGGACTGCCACCGCGACGAGTAGTAGAGAAGAAAATAGATTCGTTGTCAGGCATAATGCGGATGTGCTTGTCGCAACCTGAGTTGATAGGCGCAGGAAGTTCTTCTGCTGCACTCCAAGAGCCGTCTAAGTTCAACTTAGACACCATCAACTTAAAGCACTGGGTATTACCTTGTGTATCGCCTTTGCGAACGAAATACAAACGCTGCCCGTCGGATGAGATAGAAGGGAAACCCTCATAATCACCTGTATTGACCGCACCTGCTACGGGCGTAGGATCCCCCCACTTGCCATCGTCACCGCGCTTAGACATGTAGATATCTTCATTGCCGCCACCTATTTTGGCAAAGAAGTATAGCGTTTTTCCATCATAAGAAAGCGAGGGTCCACCGATAAAATCGCCGTCGGCTGCTTTGCTGTTGATAGACTCGATTGGCTCAGGCTCTAGCCAGAATCCGGTTACAGAGTCACGCTTAGCTTCCCAAAGGCGATAGTATTCCCATTTCTTGCCACCGCGATTTGATTGATACACAAGCGTGCGTCCGTCTGCACTGATGGCAGGCGAATACTCGTCGTGGAGAAGCGTGTTAATGATGTTCGGCATTCGCTCACGAGCAGGTTGTACGTCTGCCTTGTAGATTCTGTCTGTAATGCGGTTAGTGATTTGGCGTTGGGCATAGGCATGAGTGCCAACGAACAAACCAAGCGCAATCGCAAAACCTACATAGTTCACTTTTTGTTTCATAGGTTTAAGTAAGATTAGGTTAATTCATTAGGATGTTTGAGCATGGACGCAAAATAAATCAGTTTTCTGTTCTGTTCTGAGTTTTTTGGCGTACAATTTTAAGAAATACGACTGTTAATTCCAAAAAAGTCTGACAACAACAAATTTAGTGTTATTTAATGCAATTCGGCTAAGTTTACCTTTTTTTTCACTGTAGATTCTTGCTTTATTGCCTTTAAACGGGCAATAGTCTATTTTTAAGCACTTAACAAAAACCTGTTTAACGCAAATATGGAACTGAAACGCGCTTTTGATTTTCTCTATTATCAGCAAAAAAACTATCCAAAGGCGGATGCCTTAGCCGGAAAAGAAAACGGACAGTGGATCAAATACAGCACACAGGATGTCATAGACATTGCTAACCGCATCAGCATCGGGCTTTTGAAACTGGGTATTAAAAAAGGCGATAGAGTCGCTATTATCTCGCCCAACAGGCCGGAATGGAATCTGACCGACTTTGGCATCCAGCAAATCGGGGCAATCAGCGTACCTATGTATCCTACTATTACTGTGGACGACTATCGTTACATTTTCAACGATGCAGACGTAAAAGTTGTTTTTGTATCGGACAGATCCCTATACGAAAAGGTAAAGAAGGCTACCGAAGGTCTCGATATTTACGCCATTTACACCTTTGATAAGCTACCCGATCTGGCACACTGGACAGAACTGGAAGCGATGGGTAAGAACGAAGATGTCAGCCAGTTGGATAGCCATAAAGCAGCTGTCAAAGAAACTGACTTGCTCACATTGATCTATACCTCAGGCACAACAGGTCGTCCTAAGGGCGTTATGCTGACTCACAAAAACGTTGTGAGCAACACGCTTGCCGTCAATAAGACATTTACACATGTGCCCAACGGTGCTTCCAAAGCATTGAGTTTCCTCCCGCTTTGTCATATCTATGAGCGCACAGGCTCATATGTATATGTGTACAAAGGCACGTCTATCTATTATGCCGAAAGCATGGAGACCATTGCAGCCAATCTGCAAGAGGTAAAGCCCGATACCTTTAATACTGTACCTCGCCTATTGGAAAAAGTTTATGACAAGATTGTTTCCAAAGGACTTGAGCTGACCGGTGCTAAGCGTAAACTATTTTTCTGGGCGCTTGAGCTGGGTTTGAAGTACGATCCGGCCAAGGACATGGGCTTCTCTTACAATATGCAGCTAAGCATTGCGCGCAAACTGATTTTCAGTAAGTGGCAGGCAGCGCTGGGTGGCAACATCAAATCTATTCAATCCGGTGCAGCAGCGCTCCAACCACGGCTGGCACGCGTGTTTTGGGCAGCAGGCATCCCTGTATGCGAAGGATACGGACTAACGGAAACTTCGCCCGTAATTTCTTCCACACCAGCTATTGCCTCCGAAGTCCGCATCGGCTGCGTAGGTAAAGTGCTTGAAGGCGTACAAGTAAAAATTGCAGAAGATGGCGAAATTCTCTGCAAAGGCGATAATGTGATGCTTGGCTACTACAAACAGCCTGAAATGACGGCTGAAGTACTCAAAGACGGCTGGTTCCATACCGGCGATGTCGGCGAAATTGTAGAGGGTAAATACCTGAAAATCACCGATCGCAAGAAAGAAATGTTCAAAACCTCAGGCGGCAAGTACATTGCCCCGCAGGTAATGGAAAACAAGTTCAAAGAATCGCTGCTAATCGAGCAGATCATCGTTGTAGGCGAGGGCAGGAACTTCCCTTCTGCGCTCATCGTGCCTTCGTTCGAAAACCTGCGCAACTGGTGTCAGGCAATGGAAATCACCTATACAAGCGATGCTGATATTGTGAAGCATCCGCGCGTAATTGCTAAGTTTGAAGAAGAAATAGAGACCTACAATGCCAACTTCGGACAGTGGGAAAAAGTGAAAAAATTCCGCCTGCTTCCCAAACCTTGGGGTATTGATTCGGGTGAATTGACCCCAACACTCAAACTTAAGCGCAAGGTCATTCATCAGAAATATGCCGACTATATCGAAGGCATGTACACCTAAGCCATTACTGCACAAAAAAACATGCGTCATCTCAAAAATTCCGGTAAAACACAGATATAGACCGATCATATGGAATAACGCAGATTTTTTTGATTGGCTTTCTAGTCCAAAAAATCTCATAAAATCTGCGTTCCAAAAATTCGGGCTGACTCGTGTATGCCTACTCTATCTCAAAATAGACGATATCGCAGTTTTCCAGATCTGAATTGAGGATCACCTTCTTTTCCTTCTTGCCGTCTGAAACAATAATGGCAGTCGTACAGGGTGGCAATTTGCCCATGCTGTGGGCATAGCATATCAGAAAATTATTTAAGCGATCGGCGGATGCCTGTATCTTGATCGTACGGGGTTCGTTTTTCAGTTTGTAGTTTTTCAGAATCCACTGGTTGTTGAACAGCAGCGAAATCACATCGCCGTCTTCCTTGCCTTCGTCAAATATGCGCAGCGTGAGGTTGCTGCCTGTGAAGAACAGTTTTTGCCCTTCCTTTACTTTGCGCTTTTCCAGACTGACAATCCGACCATTTTGAACCCTCGTCAGCGTATCTATTTCAGAAGGATTGATTGGGGGTCTGCGCAGTTCAATTTTGCCGGGGCTGCAACGACTACCCGATTTGGGCGCTGTACCCTCCCATGTACCGGCAAGTACTGCCTCTGGCTGACCTGTATGGGTCAAATGGGCTTTTTTCAAGCAATAAGAGGTGTTGCTGCCCAACTCATTGACGTACTCCAATTCGCGAAGCTCCTGCAAAACCAGCGTATCGTTTCGCAAAAATGCCTCTAAAGCCAAGCGAAGCACATAGCGCTTGCCGCCTTTTTGCTTGATAAACGAAAAGGACGAGCCTTTCCATTTGCCTTCGCCTTCGGATTGTAAGTCTAATTCAAAGTAATAACGATTGGCTAAACTGCCTTCCTCTTGCGTAATAAAACCTGTCCACTTACCTGAAAAATCATCTGCTATTTGTGCCTGTGCCATACAGGTTGTCAGTGCTACCAGCAACAAAAAGATCAGTTTATTGACCATTCTTCGCATGAAAGTTTAAGTAATACAGCAAAATTTAAAATGGCACATCGTCCGGCGGGGGTAGGTCGTTGGCTTTGCTGCTCAGCGTGCCACCCAAAGGGCTGTTGAAGTCTTGCGGGCGGTATTGTCCCATAGCCGAACCGTAGGTACCGCTGCCTGCCTGTTGAAAATTGCCCCCGCCAAAGGTGTCAAAGTCTGCACTGTCCAAGTCGGAAAACTTGGTATAGCGTCCCAAAAACTTTAGCCAAACGCTTTCTAATGAGCCATTGCGGTTTTTAGCAATAATCACCTCGCCTAATCCTTTGGTTGGTTTGCCGTCTGCATCTTCTGTGATCCCATAGTACTCGGGGCGGTAAAGGAAAATTACCATATCAGCATCCTGCTCGATCGCCCCCGATTCGCGAAGATCGGAAAGTTGCGGGCGTTTGTCGCCGCCGCGCGTTTCTACAGCACGACTCAACTGCGAAAGCGCAATAACAGGTATGTCCAATTCTTTGGCTAACTGCTTAAGCGCCCGAGAAATAGCAGCGATTTCCTGTTCGCGGTTGCCGCCTGAGTTTTTGCTGCTCTCCCCGCTCATCAGCTGTAGATAATCAATAATAATCAGTTGGATGTCGTGTTGCGACTTGAGACGACGCGCTTTTGCGCGCAGCTCCAGCACGGTCAGTGCAGGGGTATCGTCAATAAAAATGGGAGCAGCGCTTAACCGGGCGGTTTTATGGACAATCTGCTCCCACTCATAGTCGGCTAAGCGGCCTGTTTTCAGTTTCTGGCTTTCCAGTTCTGCCTCAGCTGAAATCAGACGGTTTACTAACTGGACGGAAGACATTTCGAGCGAAAAAATAGCAACGGGCTTGCTGAAATCTACCGCTGCGTTGCGCAGAGCGGAAAGCACAAAAGCAGTGTTGTGCGTAACGGTCATATCCGCCAACAGGAACAGGCGGTCACCGTCTAATTCAAAACCGTAATAATCATCCACAATATCCTTTTCAACGCGAATACTCGTAACTTTCCAGTCCAGTTTGGCAGCCCATGCACGCGCTTTTTTGCGCGGCACACGCACAGGTACTTCGTCTAAGTTGCCCCACATCCGCAAGCGATAAAGCGTTGTCTCATCATCAGATGAACCGGGTCGGGCTTTTTTGGCTTTCAGCGAAGTTCTCAATCCGAGCGAATCGGCTAAAAACTTGATTTGTTCGGCTAAAACCTTGTTTTTCTGTGTAATTTCATAATAATTAGCGCCTGTATCATAATAGCCACTACTATCAATTAGCCCTGCCAGCAGTTGCAGCCTTTGGGCGCGGCTGTTGGTCAAATATGCCTGCGGAATATGTTTGTTGTTGAAAAGAGTCAGTTTTCGCAGTTCATTTTGGACCGAATAAAAATACTGAGCGCCCTGCGCACCTTTAGTGATAGCATATTGTGGCGTTTTTTGCACCTGCGCACCGACGCTTACCTCTAAACTTAGTAGGGCAGCGTATTGCTCCAAATAAGCAACTATTTCAGGATCTTGATTGGTGATGCGCATATTGGCACAGTTGCCGTCTCCCAGCCAAAGGCCAAGAAAATAAGGTGCCAAAGGAACTGCCTTTTCTGAAAATTCGACCGCTGTCTTATAGCCTTTGTAATTGGACTGAAACTTGGGCGATTTTTTCAGCCACTCGCGCACTGAAATCGTCAGCACATCCCCTTTGCGGTGTTTACCTTCGTTACGGCTGCGTTTGAGTGAAAGCAAATGGCTTTCATTGACGCGATAACTGATGCCTTTGTTCTGGTGAATCCAGTACATTTGTTCACGTCCGCGTCCGATGGAAAGGACGCGGCGCGGCGTAGAATCCGGTCCCATCAGCAAATCGCCTACAGCAATCTCTTCTACCCTGCGCAAAGAGCCATCATACATCAGCACTTCAGTTCCTTTGCCAAGGCATTTGCCCATGCCCGGCCTGGCTGCCAGAACAATCAGGTCAGATCTTTGCCAGCCCGACGTGATGCGGTCTAAAGCCGAAAAGCCGCTTGGAACACCTGTTAGCCCGTCTTTGTGCGCTTTCTTGGCTTCCAGCTCGCGCAAGGCACTACCCATGATGCTGCGCATGTCCTGATAGTTCCTGCGAATATTTGTTTCTGCCAGCCCGAAAATAGCATTTTCTGTCCGATCCATGAGTTCGAATACGTCGGTAGTTTCTTCAAAAGCATCTTGCAGCAGGCGACCCGCAATATTGATCATTTCGCGCTTCATATACCGCTCAGCAATAATGCGGGCATGATAGACGATATTGGCCGCCGAGTTGACTTTGGTAGTCAAAAGGGTAATGTAGGCTGCGCCACCTGCCAGTTCTAACTCACCCTCGCTGCGCAGTTGAGTTACCACTGTAAGCAAATCAACCGGCTCAGACTTGTTGAACAGGGCGAGGATAGCGCGATAGATTGCCTGATGTGCTTCTTTGTAGAAGGCAGACGGCTGCAAAATCTCAATTACTTCGGTCAGAGCGTTGCGCTCCAGCATAAGCGCTCCAAGTACTGCTTCCTCTAAATCAAGCGCCTGCGGTGGCATTTTCCCCATTGCAACCATCGCTAAATCAGGTTGTTGAGTAATGCGTCGCGTTTTTCGTCCGGTAGATTTGTCGTCCTTCATGGTGTAAAATTACATGAATATACACACTAAAAATGCTAATTTTGGCGGCTTGAATCTATTTGCATGAAAGTACATTTTACGGCTATTGGCGGCAGCGTGATGCACAATCTGGCTGTCGCACTCAAACTGAAAGGATACCGGGTCAGTGGTTCAGATGACGAAATTTATGAACCTTCACGCAGTAGACTGGCTGCTCACGGCATTCTTCCTGCCGAAGAAGGATGGTTCCCTGAAAAAATCACACCCGATCTGGATGCTGTCATTTTGGGGATGCATGCCCGCAAAGACAACCCCGAACTGCTCCGTGCGCAAGAACTCGGCATCAGGGTTTACTCTTATCCTGAATATGTTTACGAGCAAAGCCGTCATAAAGAACGCATCGTTATTGCAGGTAGTCATGGCAAAACCACTACTACAGCAATGATTATGCACGTGTTGAATTTTCACGGCAAAAAGTTCGATTTTATGGTTGGCGCAATGGTGCCGGGATTTGAGAGCACCGTGCGGCTCAGCGATGATGCGCCGATGATCATCATTGAAGGCGACGAATACCTCGCCTCGCCCATTGATCTTACGCCCAAATTCCTGCACTACAAACACCACATCGGGCTGATTACAGGCATTGCATGGGATCATATCAACGTTTATCCCGTATTTGATGACTACGTGCGCCAGTTTGAGAACTTCGCCGTGCAAACACCCAAGGCCGGCACGCTGATTTATTGCGAGGAAGACGATCTGGCGACTATCGTCAGCACTTCCAACCAAATGCGCAACGATGTAAACCTCATCCCTTACAGCACGCACAAACACGAGGTACAGGACGGTAAAACACTGCTCAATACGCGCCATCACGGTAAAATACCTGTAGCTGTTTTCGGTAAACACAATATGCAAAACCTCAACGGTGCCAAATTGGTCTGCAATCGTCTGGGAATCAACGATAAGAAATTCTACGAAGCCATTCAGAGCTTCAAAGGTGCAGCCAAGCGCTTAGAACTCCTCGGACAAAACGGACAAACGACTGTCTATCGGGACTTTGCTCATGCACCCTCTAAAATAGAGGCGACCATCAGGGCAGTTAAAGAACAATTCCCGCAGCGCAAACTCATCGCCTGCGCCGAGTTGCACACCTACAGCAGCCTAAGCAAGCACTTCCTGCCGCAGTACAAACACACCATGCAGGCAGCAGACGAGGCAATTATTTGCTATAGCCCTAAAGCATTGGAAATCAAACGAATGGAGGCAATAGACGAAGCAGAAATACAAGCAGCTTTCGAGCATCCCAACCTAAAAGTTTTTACAAACGGAACAGATTTGTCAAACTATCTGTTTAAGCAACAGTGGAAGCATAAAAACTTGCTGTTGATGAGTTCCGGAACTTTCGACCACACTGACTTGGGACAACTTACGGCACACGTACTGGAAAAATAAGAGACTTTGTGTTAAATTTATCGTTCATAACATCTTAAACAAAAAATGACCATGCAAAAGCAACAATTTGTAACCATGCTCGCTGCGCTTCTCGTATCATTGAGCAGTTATGTATTTGCACAGACCGATAAAGATATCGAAACTGTAACGATCAAAACCTCCTCGCAGTGCGAGATGTGCAAAAAGCGCATCGAAAAAGAAATGGGACTTAAGAAAGGTGTGAAATCTGCTGTTCTCAATCTGGACGACCATACCCTGACAGTAACTTACCAAAAAGACAAGACTGATCCCAACAAGCTTCGCAAAGCGTTAGCTAATATTGGCTACGATGCCGACGACATAGCTGCCAATCAAAAATCATACAATAAACTGCCTGCCTGCTGCAAAAAAGGCGGACACGACAATGACCACAAGCACTAAGCTAAATGTCTTTTTTCGACAATATATTTAACCAGTTGTTTCCCAAACGCCTCCCCAGCCACCTTCCCGTGATTGAGGAAGCGTTGGTGCGCGATGAAAACTACCGCAACCAGATTTTTCGCTGGCAAAACAGTGGCGCACATCGCAAACTTGCCTATGAAGTGTGGGAGGCTTGGCAACTAAAAAAAGAAAAACAAGTTACTGATTTTCAGGTGCATCTGCTCAAAACAGACGGCAGTAACGGTATTGCGCTGACCTATCATCCGCGGATCGGCTCAGAGGCATTTCAGTTCTTTTTTGATCATCTCAAAGAGCAGGCGCTACAGATCGGGTACAAACTCTATACTTCCGATCGTCGTATCTTTCTTCGTGCCGACTACTCGGAAACTATTGAAAAGCACTACCTCAAGCCGCCTATAGATTTGCGCGTAGAGGACGGCGCAGTGCAGCGCTGCAACCAGCGCTATGGCAATATTATCATCGAATACATACAGATCAACGACCGCCCGAGCTTTATCCGCCTGATGGCGCACTATTACGAAGACCAACTCTATCTCAAACCGCTGCCCTTCGACGAACTGCTGCAAGAGATTTTATTGTAGGTTTTCAGATGATCTTTTGTAGCGTTCTACGGTTGTGTACAAGCATATCAAGTTGTCATGCCTACGGCATTTTATTAATCAAATGGATATAATTTTGCTACAAAGATGACAAGCCTATCGGCTTTACAGCATTAAGAGTCCGTAGGGCTGCTATCTTTGTAGGATATTGATGGTTGTTGCAATTAGAACGCCGTAGGCGTGACATCTGAGGTGGGGCTAATCATAAGGTCTAAAAACGACGGACGCATCCATCGGATTTATTGCTTACTTATATTCAAGCTACTCAACCCAATCGAATAGATACTTCTCATCATATTCAATAGCAAACTTGTTCAAAAACGCTGTGTACTCTTCTTTAAAACTGCGTTTTTTATAATGCTCAGGCTGATTCAGAATATATTTTACAACCGCATCTACCTGAGATCTTGCATATGAGAAAGCGCCATATCCCTCCTGCCAAGCAAACCGACTGCCTAAAAATTTATTGTTACTGATAAAGGCTGATGAATTGTTTTTTACATCGCGCACCAAATCCGCGATTGCCATAGATGGTTTCAACCCAACTAATAAATGTGTATGATCCGGCATACAATAAATAGCTAACGGCTTCTGATTTTTACCGCTAACAATTCCGCAGATGTATTTTTCTAATGCTTCTCTGAATGATTCTTTGATAAGATTTTCGCGCCCCTTGACCGCAAAAACAATTTGGATATAAATCTGCGTGTATGTGTTAGCCATAATGCCTAAGATTTATGAACGTGATGCAGAATCATCCATGATTATAACAGGCTATAAAGATACCACACCTACGGTGTTTGAATCATAAGAATCCATAATAAGCTACAAAGCTAACAGCCCTACGGGCTTTGCACTACAAAAAAAGCCGTCAGGCTTGTCATCTTTGTAGCAAAATCACACAATTTTTTGTTGCCAAAATGCAATAGACATGGCATTTATCACATAAAATATTACCGGCCTCGCCCCTACACCCCATCCCAATCGCCGAAACTGCGGGCGCTGCCAATCTGCAACTCCTGCGCGGTCAGTGGGCGGTGAATATGCGCAAAGACCTTGATTGGTGTGGGATCGTCAATAAAATCTTCTGCCAGCCCGTGAGTAGCGCCGCCGCCAATATCTATCTTCTTGTAAGCAGCAGGCAGCAGGTAATTGTGGCGAATCTGATCAAACAGCCAGTGTATGTGCGCCGGCGCTTCGGCTGCCATCGCCTGCATACTGCGCGCAGAGATAATATCCGCCAGATGTCCATAAATAGTTTGTTTGCCGCCGGCATCGGTATAGCGGAAATAATAAATATGCGTCTCTATCGGATGCAGCGAGTAGCAGGGCATTGCCTCTAACGCTGCACCGTTCATAGCAGCAATCAGATTCCAGTCTTGCATGTGCAGGGTGCGAAACTCAAACAGGTGCGCCATCTCTTCGGGTGTTATCCCCAGCAAGGCACTCATTTTTTTTGTAAATGCTGCCTGTACAACGCTGCCGCAATAGACAGCTAAGCGCTGTCCGGTGCTAAGTCCCTGCAACAGACCGATGGCGTGGTCGTCGTGCGCATGGGTCAGGAAAACTGCTTGAATATCGCTTTGGGTTTTGCCTGTCTGCTGCCAATTGTGCCAAATGTACGGGCCTGCATCTACCAGATAATACTGCCCCTCGAAAGCCAGTGCAGCAGCCATACAAGGGCGTTGCGGATCCCAACCATCTCCTTCGCCCATATGCAGCATCCCAAAAGAAGGATTTGCGGGCAGCTGAACGGCAGGCAGCTGATAAGGTGGTGGGGAAATACCTGTTTGCAGACTAATTGTTACTGCATCGCTGCCATAGCTGATGCGAAACTGGTTGCTTTGGATGCGCTCGATCCGACAGCCACCGGCCAATTCTACACGATGATTAGCGGATAGAGGTATCGGCTCGATGAGATTGGTAACCGGGTGCAGTTTTCCAAAGGCAAATTTTTTCTTTACGTACCAAAAAGCCTCTGCCTCCTCGCAACTCATTCCTGCCGCTTGCAGGTCTTCGATGCTGTCCAATCCGTAGTTGCCGTAATAAACATAGCGCAACTGCCGCTCTAACTCGGCAGGTTCGCCGATAAGGAACGGTTTGCTGCCTGTATTGTTCGGATGTCCGGGGATGGCTAAACCCTGCAAGTACAGCATCTGCATCACCGAAAATTCGCAAGCATTGACAGGATGCCAGCCCTTTGTTGTCGGATTGATCAAGGACGCATCGGCGAGTAAAATCGCATTAGGGCCTGTTTCTCCGTTTGCCGCATCAGCAATCAGCCCCGCAGCACGGAGGTATTTGTTTGCATCCGGTGGGCAGCCACATTGCAAGCGCAAGCCTATTGCGGGTATCTCTACCCAAAACAAGGCGGGCAACAGTTCTTTGACAATAATTGCGCTCATCCGATGATCTCCTCTACAAAGTACATATCCATTTTGCCAAGCCCTTTAGCTTCTATCTCGCCGCGATAGCGACAGTAAAACTGATTTTTGACCTCCATGTAGGTCGCTTCAGAAATATTGACCTTACCTACCTCCCCTGCCGTTTCCATGCGTGCGGCTATATTCACTGTTGTGCCCCAGATGTCGTAGGCAAATTTATTTTTGCCTACCACGCCCGCCAGTACAGGGCCGGTATGAATCCCGACGCGGAGCTCCAGATAAGGTTCGCCGTTCAGTCGTTTCCGATGTTTGCGTTTCTCGATAAACTCCTGCATGGCGAGTCCCGCCAGTACTGCATCAACTGCATTGGTAAGGTTGGGCTTAGGAATGCCACCTGCACACATGTAAGCATCGCCAATGGTCTTGATTTTTTCCATATTAAAGCGCACACAAATGTCGTCGAAGGCAGAGAAACACTCGTTTAGTTCACGGACAATCTGCTCGGGGCTATGCTTTTCGGTGTATTGGGTAAAACCTTTGAAATCACAGAACAAAACGCTTACCATCTTATACAGTCGTGGCGTTGCCTGTTTTTTGTTTTTCAATTCCTCCGCTATTTCACGGGGCAGAATATTGAGCAGCAAGGCATCAGATTTTACCTTTTCAGCTTCCAGTTCTTTGGCTTGTGCCTCTATCTGTCTCTTTTGAGATTGCAACTTGCGGTTGGCCTGCCGGATGCGAATCATAAAAAACAGCGCCGCTATCAAAAGCAAAGAAAGCGCCGCGGCCGCCGCCAGTATGGCCTGTGTTGTTTTTTCCTGAGCGGCAATGGTTTCTTCCCGCAACTGTACAATTTCCTGCATTTGCTGCAGCGATGCCTGTGTTTGGGCAAGGTTTTCCTGAATTTTTGCCCGCTCGCGCTCTTTGGCAAGCAACGATTGCCTTAAATTTTGCTTTTCTGCTTCCTGCATACGCAGGCTATCGCGCAGGCGGTTCTGTAATGCCTGAATTTCGGCCTCGACCTGTCGCGCGGCTTCGTTGGTTGCTGTGGACGCACTAACCGGAGGGTTTGATGTAGCGGCAGCAGTTGCGCCGCTTTCCGTCCGCATACGGCTCAGGTACAGTTTTGCCTGCGCCAATATATCGGCATAACCAATATCTTCCGCAAGCTCCTGCGCCTCCTGTAGCGCCGTTTGCGCTTCTTTGGTGCGGCGCGCATCGTAGTAGGCCAACCCCTGTTTAAAGCGCACACGAGCCGTTCCCTGCTCGCCATCCGTACCTCCCACAATCTGGTAATACTGATAGGATTGCTCTAAATTGCGGATGGTTTTGGGTAACTCGCGGTTCGACATCAACGCATAGGCAGAACCTAACTCTTCATACCCCTTGGCAAGCAGCAAGGCATTGTCTATCCGCCGCGCCGCATTAATCGCGTTAGTGAATGCTGTAATTGCTTGTGGAAACCTCTTTTGTGCCTCGTGCCTGTTACCTGCCTGTATGGCAAACTCGGCAGCTTGCTTGTAATTTTTTTTGGCTAACGCTGTCTGGTATTTTTTTTCCAGATCTGCCACATCGTTTTGGGCATACAATCCGCCGCTCAACAGCAGCAGCCATAACCCCATCAAAAAAACGTATATCCGCATACACCTGTCCTTAGGTGATGCAATTTAGCATATTGCCCGAGAAAAATCCCCGTTTTGACTACGGTCAGACCCGCAGGATCAGAAGATGTCATGCCTACGGCATTTGATCAGCAAAGAAACTGTTTTGTGCTACAAAGATTACAGCCCTACGGGCTTTGCACCACAGAAAAGCCGTTAGGCTTGGCATCTTTGTAGCAAAATTGTATGTTTTTATTGCCAAAATGCCGTAGGCATGACAGCTGTAAACGCTTGCCTACACCCCC
>NZ_JBRCHD010000048.1:0-46398 GCF_053489755.1 Rhodoflexus sp. | reverse complement strand
ATTCCTTTTCTTTTGATGTCCAATTTTTCAGATTTTCAATTTCAAAATATCTTGTTGATTTTTTAATTTTTGAAATAAATGTTTCTCGTTCATCAATTGTGTCAATTTTTTGTCCAAAGAGTGTGAAATTTGGAATATTTAAAGGCTCAACTACGAACATTTCATAACTATATCTCTTTTCATTGTAAAATTGTCTTAGCTCCATAAGTAGCCGTCCTAATGCATTTGTGCCTTTAAGAATGTTCTCATCTTGTTTATCTCTAATTGCACCCCAAAAATCATCCTTACTACTATCTTCAACTATCGGCTTATCAAAAGTGCTTTCTAATAACTTACCAAACTCAAAAAAATTCTGTGAAAGTTTTACTTTCAGGCACCATCGCATTATTTTGATACGAGTATCATCCCAATCTTCTCTTGAGTTATTCCTGTATGGCTTGCCAACCATTTTTGCAGACATTGGACTTTTCTCCTTAATTATTTTCTCTTGAATGTCTGGAAGATGTGGAAATCTACAAGCCTGATATAATGCTTCAGAAGTAAGTATATGAACCCCATTAACTCTCAATGGAAAGCCTGAGGCCATATTTGAAAGACCACCATAAAGCTCTTTTGTCTTTCTGAATACACAACACTCATTTGCGTAATAGACTTTATGTTCGTGTTTTTTCGTTTCCATAATTAAAAATGTAAATCATCATCAGGAGTTGTAGGATTAGCTACAAAGTTAAAGTTTACAATTGGGTTACCACCCCGTGTTACCTTAAATAGTGGAGTAAACCCATCACCCGAATACCAAAATACTAATGGAGCATTATTAGGAACATTCCGCCACGTAAAACACAATGCACCAAATCCAAAATCCTTTAATGAAGGAAGTGAATACCCTAAGGCTCTCATATTAGGTATTTGTGAATTTGCATTGTCAAGAATTTGAATTCCTTTTTGTAGGAATGCGTTCTCCACTATTTTACGATTTTCGGCTGTGGTGAAAAAAACTTCATTTATCGGTAGGTTTACTGGGCGATAAAACTCATTTGGCCCTGTTTTCCAACCCTTTTCATTTGCTCTTTGGTCAACACGGTTAGTAATTTCCGCTTGATATTCTTTAACTCTGTCCGTTTGTCCTTCTTCTAATGGAAATATTAAATCAATCTTTGAGGATTGGGAAACACCATTTTCAATTTCAATTAGTCTATACATTTTGTGCTTTGAGGATACGTCATTAGAAATCTTATGTCGCATCTCCGCTACTTTCTTTCTGTAATTTTTTTCGTGTATAAAAACGTATGCAAATACCAATGTTGTAGAATTGTCTGCTACTGCTTGACCATTAGTTTTATTTGCCGAAAAATTTTGTTCTGACCAGTCTTTTATGTCGGAAATAAGTGTCAGTCCTGTGCAAAGTATGTCGTCTATATAGATTGAGTATTTTTTTGAAGTCGTTCCACAGTCAGCAAGAGAAAGTCCATATTTATCCTGAATTAACTCGTCAAACAATGACAGCATTATCCTTTGGCTCTTGCCTTCTGGTTGAAGATTTAGAAAGTCAGAATTTTTCAGAAATTCCTTAGCACTTTTGAAGCCGAAGTCCTTTGTCAGAACTTGAATAACCTGGTCTAAGAAGTCCTTAACTTTTGATTTTGAGCAATACCTTTTCTTGAAAATATTGTCAAGTTCAGTAAGAATTGGCACTCTCAAGTCATTGTCAAACTGATTAATCCAATTTCTAATACTGTCGGTTGTCATACGAACATGGGGTCTGTTCTCGTCTGCCCGATAGTCTTCTAAAGTCTGATAAATACTGGTTATTAATTGTTCCATTGTCGTTGTCTTTTTAGCATTATCGCCAACTCTCAAATATACGCAACTCGCGCACATCCCTGTAACAATATTACGCATTGATGCGCTAACAAGCAAATACGTCTATAAAAAGTCATAAGATACTCATAATGAGCTTTATATGGACTACGACAATGCAAAATACGCATCGCGGCAATACAACTTGCGAAACAGGAAAATAATTGCGCCAATCCAACCGACAATACCAAACCCGCACCCCCTAACCCACCTCAAAAACAGCCCCGTCCGCAGCAGCCAGCGTGTTGGGGAATACCTCGCGGGCTTCGCTGAGCAGTATATCTACTTCGCGGTAGCGGGTCGAGAAATGTCCCAGCAGCAGTTGCCCGACTGCTGCTTTTTGTGCAATCGTGGCTGCCTGTCGTGCGGTGGAGTGCGTTGTTTCTATGGCTCGTGCTTCCATGTCGTCGGCGAAAGTAGCTTCGTGGTAAAGCAAATTGACACCTTTTGCCCATTCTATCACCGGCGGGTGGTACAGCGTATCGGAACAGTAGGCATAACTGCGCGGCGGCTTGGGCGGCTGTGTATAGTCATCCGCCGCCAGTGTTTCCCCTCGCCAAACAACATCTTCACCGCGTTTGAGCGCTTGCAAATGTCCGAAAGGCAGGTTGGCAGGTAGTTTTTCTTTGATCAGGTTGCGTGGCTTTGCTTTTTCGCGAAAGAGGAAACCGACGACGGGCAGCCCATGTACCAGTGGCAGCGTGCTTACCGTAATTACTTCATTGTCAATAATTACCGAAGGCTTTTCCATATCCAACGGATAGAAGTTAAGCGGAAAATGCAGTATAATGCCCGTGCAGCGAAATTGCACCGTCAGAATTTCTGCCAGTTCGCGCGGAGCGTAGAGATTGATTGGCTGGGTGCGTCCTTGCAGGCTCATACTGGAAAGCAGCCCTACCAGCCCTAAGTAGTGGTCGCCGTGCAGATGGCTAATGAGAATGTGGCGAATGCGGCTTGCTTTTATGCCAAACTTTTGAATTTGCATTTGCGTGCCTTCGCCGCAGTCAATCAGGTAGAGTTGTTCGTTAAAATTGACCACTTGTGCGGGCAATCCGCGCCCCCAACCCGGCACAGCGGACGAACTGCCTAATATGGTAACATTGAAAATCATCAAATTCCTGTGTAATTAAATGGACTCACCGCCAGCATTTCGGCTTTGACAGCGTCGGAAACCTCCAGCGAGCGGATAAACTCGGCGATGCTTTCCCGCGTAATATCGCCCTGACCGCGCGTAAGGGCTTTGAGCGTTTCGTAAGGCTGTGGATAGGCTTCGCGGCGGAGGATGCTTTGCAGCGCCTCGGCAACTACTGCCCAGTTGTTGTTCAGGTCGGCTCGCAGGCGATGCTCGTCTAATCCGATTTTACCCAAGCCCTTTTTGAGCGAGTGCAGTGCCACTACCGTATGCGCCAGCGGAACGCCCACATTGCGCAGCACTGTAGAGTCTGTCAGGTCGCGTTGCAGGCGCGAAACGGGTAGTTTTTCAGCCAAAAAGCCAAAAATCGCGTTGGCATAAGCCAGATTGCCTTCCGCATTTTCAAAGTCAATCGGATTGATCTTGTGTGGCATAGCCGATGAGCCTACCTCATGAGCGACGGCGCGTTGTTTGAAATAGCCCATAGAAATATACGACCACACATCGCGGGCAAAATCAATCAGGATGGTGTTGATGCGGCGCAGCGCGTCAAAAAATGCTGCCAAGTGGTCGTAATTGTCAATTTGGGTTGTCCATTGAGAGCGGCGCAAGCCCAATGTTTTATTGACAAAGTTATTGGCAAAATTTTGCCAGTCAATGGCAGGATAGGCTACCTTGTGCGCGTTCATATTGCCTGTGGCGCCGCCGAATTTGGCGCTGTAAGGAACTGATTGCAAGGCTTTTAACTGTTCTTCTAAGCGATAGACAAACACCTGAATTTCTTTGCCCAAGCGGGTGGGAGAAGCCGGTTGCCCGTGCGTGAAAGCAAGCATCGGAACGTCTGCCCATTGGCTTGCCATTGCCGAGAGTTTTTGAACAACTTCGCCCAAAAGCGGCAAATAAACGGCAGTTACAGATTCTTTCAGCAAAAGCGGAATGGCTGTGTTATTAACATCCTGTGAAGTAAGTCCAAAATGTACAAATTCTTGGTAACGAGCAATTTGTAGCCGTTCAAAATGTGATTTGATGTAATATTCAACCGCTTTTACGTCGTGATTGGTCGTTTTTTCTATTTTTTTGATTTGCTGTGCATCTGTTGCGGAAAAATTGCGGTAAATGTTGCGCAATTCTTCAAAAAGATGGCTGTTAAAATCGGCCAGTTGGGGCAGCGGCAACTCGCAAAGCGCGATAAAATATTCAATTTCAACCTGTACGCGGTAGCTAATCAACCCTTGTTCAGAAAAAAAGGAGGCGAGCGCTTCGGTTTGTTTTCTGTAACGCCCATCTATCGGAGAAATTGCAGAAAGCGGGGAGAGTTCCATGCCAAGCTTTATTAAGCGACAAATATCGGATTTTTTTTCATTGATATTCCTGCAAACTTTGTTACTTTGCTATATGGTTTTTTAAACTTTAGAACAATGAACGAAGGATTCAACCCCGAAAAAATTGCTGCGCTGAAGGAAAAGTGCAAGCAAGCCAAGAAGTCATTCATATACGTAACCGACGAGCAGCAACCTGATGAGGACTCTGCTTATTTTCAATTTGTGGGTAAACACGATGGCAAAGAAGTCATTTTCGATGCGTTTATTTATCCGCTTCGCGCAGAGTACGAAATGGCAGTTTTCGACATGGCAGAGCAAAAACTGAAGGAGAAATTCCCGAACTATACCAACTATGACGAAGCCACCGAAGAGCAACAGGACTATCTGGATCTGTTGATCGAAGAGATTGAGAGTGAAGACGAAGTTGGTGTTTCTGAATTTGTCAATATTGATGAAGCAGTTGATTTTGGCATTGGCATTGACATATGTTTGAATGTAGAAGAAATCAACGACGAGGTAATCGAGAAATTTGTTCGCCAATTTAACGACGGCACGCTTGAATTGGACGACTCTGTCTATTCATTCAGCTATGCTACTGAAGATGGCGACGAGGAATAGGTATGTAAGTGGCTCTTTCTGTAGTTATTCAATAACGAAATCCTGTTAGGTTTTTGCACCTGACAGGATTTTTACAAACAGACTCTTAGCCCCTTTTTTCATCAACAATTAAAACGATACATGGAAAATTCTACCGCTACTGGCATGGATTCTCAGATAGAGCAGGAATTTCTTACCCAGATTACTAACTATGGCTTTGTCATCGAGCGGACGACCAAACGCATCCGCCAGAACCTGCAACGCCGTTTCAATGCACACCACTTTGGCGTAACCGTTGACCAGTGGGTTGTGCTGGACTGTATTTACCAAAACAAAAGCATCAGCCAGAACGAAATTGCCGATCGCACCTTTAAGGATGCCCCCACTGTTACGCGCATTATAGATCAACTCTGCAAGAAAGGACTCACTACCCGTTCGACCGATGAGAACGACCGCCGCCGGTTCATGCTGAAACTGACTGCCAAAGGATATAAGAAAGTTAATCAAATGCTGCCTGTGGTAATCCAGATGCGCAAAGACGGCTGGAAAGGACTCGATATTACTGACTATCAGCGGCTTATGCACATCATGAGCACCATCTTCAACAATCTGGATTAGAGGCAAAATTTTTTTTCGATTATTATGCGTGCATAACATTTTTTTCTTTACCTTTGTATTGTTATGCTTGCATAACATTTTTCGTGCACCTAATCATTAAACGCTGTATATTATGGAAATGGTAGAAAGAAAAGAAGCTCTCAAAGGCGGAGAGTTTCTGATTCGCGAGTCTGAAGCACATGATGTATTCATTCCTGAAGACTTTACCGAAGAACAACGCATGATGGCGCAAGCCTGTACGGACTTCCTGCGCACCGAAGTTTTCCCCAATATTGAGAAAATGGAAGATGTGGAATCAGGTTTTACCGTAGAATTGCTGAACAAAGCAGGCGAACTGGGCTTGCTGGGCATTTCAGTTCCCGAAGAATACGGCGGGCTGGGCATGAGTTTTAACACCTCTATGCTTGTAGCCGACGTATTGGGAACAGGAGGCTCTTTCTCTACTGCTTTTGGTGCACATACAGGCATCGGTACGCTGCCTATTTTGTACTATGGCAACGAAGATCAAAAGAAAAAATATTTACCAAAATTAGCTACCGGCGAGTGGAAAGCCAGTTATTGCCTCACCGAGCCTGATGCAGGTTCTGATGCAAACTCGGGCAAAACAAAAGCCCGCTTGAGCGAAGATGGCAAATATTATATCATCAACGGACAGAAAATGTGGATTACAAATGCAGGTTTTGCTGATTTGTTCATCGTTTTCGCTAAAATTGATGATGATAAAAACCTCACCGCGTTCATTGTAGAAAAAAACTACGGCGGAATTACCATGAATGACGAGGAGAAAAAACTCGGCATCAAAGGTTCTTCTACCCGTCAGGTGTTCTTCAACGACTGCCACGTGCCTGTGGAAAACATGCTTTCCACACGCGGCAATGGCTTCAAAATCGCTGTCAATATCCTTAACATTGGTCGTATCAAACTGGGTGCTGCCGTTATTGGCGCCAGCAAAGATGTGATCTCGATGGCTACGAACTATGCCAACGAGCGCAAACAATTCGGAAAATCTATCTCTTCTTTTGGAGCTATCAAATACAAAATTGGCGAGATGACGGCGCTGACTTATGCTACTGAGTCGGCTGCCTACCGTGCAGGACAGTGTATCGAAGATAAAATCGAATCGCTCATTGCCGAAGGTATGGATGAAGCGCAGGCAAAATTGAAAGGCGTAGAGCAGTTCGCGATCGAGTGTGCTATTATGAAAGTACACGGTTCTGAAGTATTAGATTACGCAGTGGACGAGAGTCTGCAAATTTATGGCGGCATGGGCTTCTCTGAAGAAGCGCCTATGGCACGCGCCTACCGCGATGCACGCATCACCCGCATCTATGAAGGGACAAACGAAATCAACCGCATGTTGCTTGTAGGAATGATCCTGAAACGTGCAATGTCGGGCGAGTTAGACGTTATGGGCCCTGCAATGGCAGTTGCCAAAGAACTGACCAGCGTTCCAACTTTTACCGCTATTGATACTTCTGTACTGTTTGCAGAAGAAAAAGAAGTAATCAAAAACCTGAAGAAAGCCGTACTGATGGTAGCAGGTAAAGCTGCTCAGACTTTCGGTCCTGCACTGGAAGAGCAACAAGAAGTGATGATGCACGTTGCCGATATGATTATCGAAACTTATGTAGCTGAATCTGCTCTGTTACGCACCGAAAAACTGATTGGCATTCGTGGTGAAGCGGCTTGCCGCCAGCACATCAACATGTCGCGCCTGTACCTGAATCGTGCAGTGGACAAAGTAGGCTACCATGGCAAAGAAGCCATTAATAGCTTTGCAACCGGAGATGAGCAGAAAGTAATGCTGATGGGCCTGAAGCGTTTTGCTAAGATGAACCCAATCAATGCAACAGCGATCCGCCGCGAAATAGCTGACTTTGTGATTGAACAGAATAAGTATCCTTTCTAATTCATCATATTTCCATTTCATTTATCCCTGATACAAGCATGAGTCTGATGGCTTATGCTTGTATGCCTTTTCAGTCATTCACCTCAACATGCAACTAATACCATATATGAATTGCATGATGGGTAAATCTACAACCATTGTCCTCTTCTTCCATTGTTCGATTAAGAGCTTCACCAATTACCAATACAGCTCCTAAGGAACAGAAAAAGGGGCAGGGATAATTTCAACGCTAACCATATGCCATTCCTACGGTATAAAAACTGCATGGTATCTGACTTATTTTAGTATAACATGGAACAATATCTTAGAAGCACCTACTTCATAGACCATACGAGCGAAGCTATCCGGTCTTTTGTGGCAGCTATTGATTTTTCAGAAGATACAACTGCTACTGAAAAAGCAGTGCGACTCTACTACACTGTTCGCGACGGCTTCCGCTATAATCCGCACAAGATTTCCATGCAGCCCGAAGATTTTCGGGCTAGCGCACAGGTGCAGCAAGCCGAAGGACATTGTATAGACAAGGCTACTATTCTGGCAGCAACAGCCCGGGCCATCGGTATTCCTTCAAGGCTGGGTTTTGCTAATGTGACCAATCATATCGGAACGGAAAAATTGGAAAAAGTGCTGGGAACTAACGTGCTGGTTTTTCACGGCTATACAGAACTCTACTTAGAGGGACGATGGGTGAAAGCCACCCCCGCCTTTAATGCAGCACTTTGCGAAAAACTGAACGTAGATCCGCTAGAATTTAATGGAAAAGAAGACTCTGTCTTTCAGCAATTTAGTCGCGATGGCAACCGCTTCATGGAATACCTGCACGACTACGGGTCTTTCGATGATCTGCCCTTCGAGCAAATGATTGGCGAGTGGCGCAAACACTACCCCAAACTATTTACCGAAGATATTGAGCAATTGATCATCTCGACAGAATAAGCCTTAGTTGATTACGCCGCTACCCTCAGTAGCGGTTTTCTTTTGTAGAAAGATACTAACAGTGAAGTAATTTGCTCGTATTCTACCAGAAAACCATCGTGTCCGTAAACGGAATCTATTTCGGCATAGCCTGCATCAGGAATCAGACGAGCCATGAACTGCTGCTCTTCAGGCGGAAACAGGATATCGGAAGAGATGCCTACAACCAATGTTTTGGCACGAACTCCTGCCAGTACATCGGCAATATCGGCGCGTCCCCGTGCTATGTTGTGGCTGTCCATCGCCCGCGAAAGGCGCAAATAGGCAATCACATTGAAGCGCTTGATCAGTTTTTCGCCCTGGTATTGCATGTAGCTTGCTGCTCTGAAATCAGTAAACTTTTCGTTCGAGCTTTCGCTTTGGCGCAGTTGGTAAGCCTTATAGTTGCGATACGACAGCAGTGCGATAGCACGGGCTGCCTTCAACCCATTTCGACCTGCGTCAGGCTGCGCCTCTTTCCACGTTGGATCGGCATAAATAGCCATGCGTTGCGCTTCGTTGAATGCGATTCCCCATGGCGAATGATAGGCATTAGAAGCCAGCATTACTAAATGACGGATGAGCGCAGGCTGGATAATCGCCCACTCAAGCGCCTGTTGCCCACCGAGCGATCCGCCTATGCAAGTATGTATTTGCTTGATATTCAAGTGTTTGCGAAGTAAATCGTGCGCGCGCACCATGTCGCGAATCGTTACTTCGGGAAAGTCTGCATAGTAATGCTTGCCCGTTGCCGGATTGATGGAAAGCGGTCCGGTACTGCCATAGCACGAACCAATCACGTTAGCACAGACAATAAAATACTCCTGCGGATCGTAAAAACGCCCCTCGCCTATCAGACCTGCCCACCAGTCGGCAGCATCGGAATTGCCTGTCAGCGCATGGCAAACCCAAATGACATTGTCCTGTGTCTGATTGAGTGTGCCAAGCGTAGTATAAGCCAATTGTAATTGTGGCAACACTGCCCCCTGCTCTAAGACAAAAGGCTGATTATATTCAAAAATACGCATGGAGGTCTTGTTTTCCATAGCTGCATGATCTGTATTGAGCGCGTGGAGTGCGGAGGTTTGCCTCGCCTTATCCATTTTTGCAAACCCCGCCCTCTCTGCGTTTGGTTGATAGATGATTATACTAAAGCGCCTTCCGGTTCTGTAATTTTTGCAAGTGCCTGCTCAATATCGCCGATGATGTCATCTACGTGCTCGATACCGACAGAAAGACGCAACAAAGTAGGCTGTATGCCTGCTGCTAACTGCTCTTTATCAGAGAGTTGCTGGTGGGTAGTTGAAGCAGGGTGAATAATCAGCGTTTTGGCATCTCCTACGTTGGCCAGATGGCTGATCAGTTGCAGGCTGTTGACAAATGCTGCCGCCCGTTCGCGATCGCCGCGCAAGGTGAAAGTCAGTACGCCGCCAAAGCCTTTCTTGAAGTACTTACGGGCTATCTGGTGGAAAGGACTGCTCGCCAGTCCGGGATAGTTAACAGCAATCACCTCAGGATGCGCCTCTAACCAACGTGCGATTTTGAGCGCATTATCTACTGTGCGATCTACACGCAGCGAAAGCGTTTCCAAACCTTGCAACAGCAGGAAGGAATTGAAAGGACTCAGCGCGGGTCCGAAGTCGCGCAGCCCCTCTACCCTTGCGCGAATGATAAAAGCAATGTTGCCAAACGGGCCTTCGCTACCAAACACCTCCCAGAAATTCAATCCATGGTAGCCTTCAGCAGGTTCTGAAAACTGTGGGAACTTGCCGTTGCCCCAGTTGTAGTTACCGCCGTCAACGATAACGCCGCCGATGCTCGTACCATGCCCGCCGATCCACTTAGTGGCAGAGGCTACTACAACGTTAGCTCCGTGCTCAATCGGACGGAACAAGTATCCGCCCGCACCAAAAGTATTATCAACAATCAGCGGTAGATCGTATTTACGTGCCAAAGCCGCTACGCGATCAAAATCAGGCACGCTGAATGCGCCATTGCCAATCGTTTCAACATAAATAGCTTTAGAATTAGCATCTATCTGCGCTTCTAAATCTTCTGCACTATCGCTGTTGGCAAATTTAACTGTAATACCCAATCTTTTGAAGGCTACTTTGAATTGGTTGTAAGTGCCGCCATATAAATAGGGGCTGCTGACAAAATTATCGCCTGCCTGCAAAATATTATTAAGTGCGATAAACTGCGCTGCCTGCCCCGAACCTACCGCCAAAGCAGCTACGCCGCCCTCCAAAGCGGCTACGCGTTTCTCAAATACGTCGGTAGTAGGATTCATCAAACGGGTGTAGATGTTGCCAAACTCTTTGAGCGCAAACAGATTAGCCCCGTGTTCAGCATCTTTGAACACATAGGAAGTAGTCTGATAGATCGGTACAGCTCTAGAGCGTGTTGTGGGATCAATTTCTTGTCCGGCATGGAGCTGTAATGTCTCGAAATGAAGTGATTTTGACATGGTTTGTTAATAAATTAAGATGGAATGTATAAAATTTGCATAAAAGATAGTAATACACACCAACCGAAGCGGTGTATCAACCCCAAAGGATCAGCAAAACAACAGGAGGACTAACAACAGTAACAACAACACATTTGAGCGAATGTGTTGGCAAAAGATCTGTTAGTGAAGGGATAATTCACAGACAAAGCTGCAAATGAATGAGGATGTGAATTTGTGGAATTAATGCTCTGTGTGTTCATAAGTAGCAATCAATTTATATTCCCCTTTTGGGTTAGGAATTAGCACCTTGAATGATTCAGGTTGCTAAGGGTTCATCGAGCCTAGTCTCTCCCCCTTTCTGTATAAATCAATTGCACGAGCAATTGACTGATATAGCAAAGTAATAAAGTGCTTTTCTAAACTCCAAACTTTGCAGGCGTTTTTTTGAAAAAAATGTACAGTCTCTTTTTTTATTGCTCGGAAAGGTATTTGTGGATCTTGTTGTAGATGTAGTCGGCGTTCAGATCCAGCCCGCTAATGGCTACTTCTGCCTGATCATAATACGGGAATCGTTTTTGATACAACTCCTTGAGTTTTTCTAAGATATGCTCAGCGCTTTCAGAGGCGAGCAGCGGGCGCTCTTGTTGCTGGCGTTCAATCCTACCTGCAATTAATGAAAGCGGTACATTAATAAAAACTGCTAACCCATGAGTATTAATCTGCTCCATGTTATCGAAAAAGCAGGGTGTTCCGCCTCCGGTGGCAACTATGGTACGCGACATTTTAAAAGTGCTATGCAAAGCCTCTTTCTCAAGCTCGCGAAAATACGCTTCACCTTTTTGTGCAAAAATATCGGCAATGCTCATTTGTGCCTGTTCTGCAATCAAATCGTCCAGATCAACGAAGTGGTATGCAATTTTGCCGGCTAATTGTTTACCTAAAGTTGTTTTGCCCGATCCGGGCATACCAATCAAATAGATACGCGAAGGAATCATTCGTATTGTAAGGGTTTAACTTTTGGTTGGCAATATACAACACAAATGGGTTTCTGAGAGAAAATTGATACATTTGCTTTGTTGTCTTGTCGGATAGTCCCATGAATGAAGTCAGACTAAAGAATCTACTATATTGGTCTTATGCTGTAGTAGCAACGCTGGTTTTTTCGGCTATTTTTATCAGTGTGGCTGCTTATCAGTACGATATAGATAGCAGTAGCATCCGCAATGTAACCTTGTACAGAGAGTTGGCAGGCCTGGTAGGCGGCGTGCTGGTAGCTTCGCTTGTTACAAGCATAAATCTGCGCAAGATCCTATTGGCAGGCTTTTTATCGCTCGCAGTAGCTTCTTTGTTTGCCTTTGCAGTACCCGGTTCATGGACATTCTGGTCGCTTTATATAGTTGTCGGTTTCATATTTGGCATTTTTCGCCTTTGCTTTGCTTATGAACTATCGCTGCAAAATAGCAGGGAGGAAGGTTTGCTTTCCGATATCTGCCACTTAGAAACTGCCTACATGTCGGGTGTAATGCTTACTGTATTGCTCTCGGGTGCAATGATTTATGCACAACAACTCGAACTGCATCAGTTATATTTAGTATCTGGTATCGCCTGCCTGGCACTCGGGGCTTTGGTCTTTTTTATGAAAGATCGTTACGAGTTTGGCAAGCCCTCTCCTATATCGGGAAATCAGTTCAAGGCTGTTGTTATGAGTCTTCCCAATATTTTGAGTACCTTATCGCGTACACTTATTGCACTGATGGCATTTTGTCTTGGGCTTATTATCATAGTTAATACTTTTATTTTTGCATGGATGAGCTACTACAATGCGAGTTTTTTACAACTAAGCGATACGCTGGTATGGCAATATACGATCCTATTAATTGCCTCTATCATCAGCAGTCGTTTGATTACTGCTGCGCTGGTACATTATTTTCCTTTACAGGCTATTCTGATTACCAAACTATTGATAAGCATTATCATCATTATGATTTTTGCTGTTAGTATGTTTGATTTTCAGCCCACTAGTACAATAGACTCGATGCCCGATCTGCCAACACCTATGTTGCTAATATTGGTACTCTCTTTTACTACGGGAAGCATTGGCCCTGTATTGGTAGGCATTGCAACCTTCCACTCCCCCATTGAAAGGCGCGGACACATCTTGGGTCTAATTACTGTTGTTACGGTTATAGGTGCAATTGCAGGCAGATTACTTTTTAACCAAATGAACAAACTGTTCGATCCTGTCGTACTTTTGGGAAGTATGGTGATCCCATTGGCTATCACAGTGGTTTTGAGTACATTATTTATCTACGATTTAAGAAGAAGCACTTCATCAGCTGCCTAATGAAAGAATCTGACAGACCTCTTATACTAATTTCTAACGATGACGGCATTACAGCCAAAGGTATCAGCGTACTGGTAGAAGCCATGCGTCCGCTGGGCGATCTGCTGGTAGTAGCGCCCAACAGCCCGCAGTCGGGCATGGGACACGCCATCACGATCCACTCGCCGCTCAAAATCTACAGATCATCTGTTTTTGAGGGCGTAGAGTCTTACGAAAGTTCGGGAACTCCAGCCGATTGCATCAAACTGGCAAAGTATTACATCCTTAAGGATAGAACCCCTGACCTTGTCGTTAGCGGCATTAACCACGGCAGCAATACTTCTATCAGCATTCTCTATTCGGGTACGATGTCGGCCGCGATCGAAGCCGCGATCGAAGGAATGCCTGCCATCGGCTTTTCGCTCTGCGATTTTAGCAAAGATGCCGACTTTAGCCATGTCATCCCCTATGTAACCTCGATCGCACAGCAAGTGCTCAAGACAGGGCTGCCACGCGGAACAGCACTCAATGTCAATTTTCCAAGAAAACAGGAAGAAGAGATCAAAGGCATCAAGATCTGCCGTCAGGCAAAAGCCCGCTGGAAGGAAGAGTTTGACGAACGAACTGATCCCTACGGCAGAAAATACCTGTGGCTGGCAGGTAGTTTTGAAAATCCCGATAAAGGCGAAGATACCGACGAGTGGGCAATTGCACATAATTATGTCTCAGTAGTGCCCTGCCTCTTCGACCTGACGGCGCATCATGCGATGGCGACGCTTAACTACGAGTGGGATATCTTGCGCGAAACAGCGCCTCGCATTATCAAAGAACACTACGATAACTTCTGATGCTACTGATGATTGCTGTTGTGCAACGCGTTACAGAAGCCTCTGTAACCATAGAAGGACATGTACACGGGCAGATTGCAACAGGCTTTCTGGTGCTGCTGGGCATTGCCAACAACGATACCACCGAAGACGTAGAATGGCTGGCAGGAAAAATTGCCGGGCTGCGTATTTTTAGCGACGAGGAGGGAAAAATGAACCGCGCACTGGCAGATATTGATGGTAACATCTTGCTTATCAGCCAGTTTACGCTGCATGCAAGCACCAAAAAAGGCAATCGTCCCTCGTTCATAGAGGCTGCCCCACCGCCTGTGGCTATTCCACTTTACGAGGCAATGATTGCCCGCTTGCAACAACTGACCGGTAAAAAAATTGAAACGGGTATTTTTGGCGCTGATATGAAAGTGCGCCTGCTCAACGACGGCCCCGTAACGATCATCATTGATTCCAAAAATAAAAAATAGTTCTTATGACCATCCGGGAAGCCCAAAAAATTGTTGATGAATGGATCAGCACGATCGGTGTGCGCTACTTCAACGAACTGACCAACACTGCCATATTGATGGAGGAAGTCGGCGAAGTGGCCCGCATCATGGCTCGAAAATATGGCGAACAGTCGTTCAAAGCATCCGATCAAGAAGTAGATTTGGGCGAAGAGATGGCAGATGTACTTTTTGTATTAATTTGCTTAGCCAATCAGACGGGAATAGACCTGACCGAAGCCTTCCAACGGCGCATGGACAAAAAAACCAAACGCGATGCAACCCGCCACAAGGAAAACGAAAAGCTGCAATAAACAGTCTTTTCATTTAATATCGAACGCCGGTCAGTTGTTCACTCATTTCCCAAAGTCGGCGGGCAATTTGCGCGTCTGTAGCAGCGGCAATCATATTTCGTCGCATTCGTTTTTTATAGAAGTAGCCACCGCTGATGCCTTTGACATCGGGCGAAGTAGCCAGATAGATTGAGGTTTCAGCACCTTCTTCCTCGCTGATCAGGAAAGGTTTGGCAATTTTGAACAGCCACGCGAACCAGCCCGAAGTATCACCTGCAAAACCTGAGTTAACAGCCCCGGGATGAAGCGAATTGGCTGTAATATTTTTTCCTGCCGTTTTTCTGGCAAGTTCTGCCGTAAAGATAATATTGCACAACTTAGAGACGCAATAGGCTTTTATACCACTATATCCACGTTCCATTTGTAGATTTTCCAAACTAAAAGGAGCATAGCGATGTGCTTCGGAAGCCACGCATACTACCCGTGCCTCTCCGTTCTGGGCAGCAGCTTTTTCCAAGGCAGGCATTAGCAATCCTGTCAGCATAAAATAGCCCAAATGATTGACCGCAAAAGTTGTTTCTATGCCGTCTTCAGTCAGTTGTCGCTTGTCGGAAGCCAGAAACCCTGCATTATTGACCAGCACATCTAAGCGATCGTAACGGGCAAGGAACTGCGCAGCCGCCTTCCGAATCTGCTGCTGTGAGGCAAAATCTACCTGAATAACCTCCACTTTGTCGTTGCCCGAAAGGTTGATGATTGCATCGCGGGCTGCATTTGCCTTTGCAAGGTTGCGGCACATCATCACAACCCTATCCCCGCGTTTGGCAAGTGCGATGGCTGTTACTTTGCCAATACCCGAATTAGCGCCCGTTACGATGCTGATTTTATTTTCCATAAGCCGATATATATCAGCCAACAAGTTAAAACAACCGAAGGCTTTTAGCAAGTATCGCGGCGGCAAAATGAAAAGAGTTGTTTCTAATCCTCGCGCTGCAAGGTTTCAAGGGCTGCTTTCAGATTAGCGATGCGCTGCTCCTGACGGCGGATCGTCGGTTCGGCTGCCCGCGACTCGCAGTCCGTAGCAATACATCGCTCGCAGGTTTCACCTACTAAGCGGATGGGAATTGCTGGATCGTTCCAAAAGCGAATACTCTTCTTAAGCGCATCATTGACAAGCAAGCCAATCGAAACGCTGTGAATTATAGGCGAACCTTTAAACGAAGGCTTTGCCATACTCAGAATCAGGTACTCTTTTTCAAGCCCGTAGTATTTGGAGCGCTGCGCCTTGCACAATACGTCCGCCTCGCCTGCCTGTAGCTTTGCCCGCAAGTCCTGAATGACCTGAATGGACACCCAACGACGACAGTAATGCTCGTTGAGCATAGATGCGTGAGGTGCTTGCAAACCTGAGAGATGCAGTTCTTTGCTCAAATCGTAGAGGTCTGTACCTGCCCGATTGTTGAAACGGAGGAAAAACAGCTCATGCAACCCAAAAAAACGCGGCAATAAATTGGTCAATCGGTGGTAAAACAACTCTGGGGCAACTTGGTATTTATCCAACAGTTGCAGCAGTAGCTCAGGCTGAAAGGCTTTGGACTGAAAAACGGCTCGCAGATCTGCCAGAAACTCTTCGCGAGGTAAAAAAAGTGCGCAACTAAAATATGACCCTTTAAAATTATTGACTGCCTGATCAAAAGAGTTTACCTCTACCCACGAGGTAGTATAAGAGCGATCCGTGATTTTCATAAACTGAAAGCCCAGCTCGCGCCCCAGAATAAAGCATTTTTGCGTCTCGCTTAGGTCTTTGTTGAGCAACAGCCGCGGCTGTTTACCCTTCAATGTTACCGAACGAAGTTCTTGTAATTCAGGCTGTTGTGAAAGCCCATTTTCCTCGATGCGATAGTTGTACGCATCGCTGAGAATACGGATCAGCTCTTGCGCACACAGCGGGAAATGATGAATTGCATGTTGCTTTTTAAAGGCTTCTACCTGTTGCTCGATATCGTCAAAATAATTTTCGTGCATTTCTTGGTAGGAGCGCAGCGCCGAGAAGTAAATATGCTCTACCTTCATGCCGTAGTTGCGGCTGATTTCAATGATGGTGTTGATAAAGGCATTGAGTTTTACAGGCGCAACCGACAGAATGTCAAATAGTTGAGACTTATCTATCCCAAAAAAATCCAGCGGCAACTCTTCCAGCAAGTTGGTGCGCAGCAATTCGGCGACAGGTTTGAGACTCTTTTGGGTCTGAAGTGAAACCAACCAGTCGTAGCTTACGCCGAGGCTATCTGCCAACTGGGCAATCTTTTCAATTTTAGGCAGCTTTTTTCCTTTCTCGATTTCGTTGAGATACGATACCGAAAGGCCTGCCTTTTCGGCAAGTTCGCTTTGAGAAATATTTTTTTCACTGCGCAACTGTCTGATTTTCAAACCAAAAAGTAGCTTAACTGCCGATTCGCGGATAGGAGGACGGGACATAGAGTTTTTCGTTAGTTTTATTCATTATACCATGCAATGAGGTCTCTCAACTGAATTATCAGCCGGTACACCATTGTACCCGGATTGGCTTGCAGTGGCTTATTTCCTGCTTTTTGATGAAAGTTTTCCAATAACTGCGCACGCCGAATAGCTTCCGTTTCATTGCCTATTGCCTCTATTATGTCCAAAATAGTAAGGTTGCCATGAACATACTCAAACTTATCGTAACTAAGGTACTGCCGTATAGTTTCCTGTAAACGCAGATAAACTTCTTGCCTGCCTATCGGATGATCGGGGGCTACATCTGCTACGTGTAGCAGCAGCCATAATTCAAACACCTCATTGCTAAATGCAAGATTCAAATTTTCAGCAATCGCATTACCCCACGCCTCCTCAAAATTTTGCAACGTAGTTGGGTTATTACCTTCATCATCTTTGTCAAATACAAGCCAAACCTCATCTGCTTCTTTTTTAGCTTCCTCATGTAGCAGGTTTCGCTCGCGGATTGCCTGTTCTACAATGCCTTTGGTCTTCCTGCCTGTACCTACTGTCCTGATAAAAACTGTTTCAGGTGGAAAAAGTAAAGTAAAACGCTCAAAATAAGCAGGTTCTGTTTTCTGGTCTTCGCAAATAATCAGCATAAAATGCTTGTACTTGCGCCAGCGAATAGGACGACTGATCTCACTGCGCGCTTCCTTACCTGTTAGCTTGCCTCTTTTTGCCATTGCATCTGCCGAATAAGTTCTTGAAATTTACCCAGCAGCGGCACTGCGCCATAGCGCCCTTCCATGTAGCGCTTTTCTTTATTGGCATCCATGCGTTCTTTGGAAGGCTTTGCGCTGCCTTGCTTATCTGTGTAATAGATAAAATCGGAAAGTGCATATATTTCGCTGCTTTCCCAGTCGTTTTTTTCTACAAAATAAATTTGATCGCGGCGCAGATGTGCGTAGCTGAGCAGGTTGGTATCGTGTGTGGCAAAAATCAGTTGTGCCCGTCGGGGATTGGTTGCAGGATTCAGAAACAGTTCAATGATTTGCAGGGTCATTAGCGGGTGCAATGTTGCTTCTATTTCATCGGCTATCAGTACGCCCCCATTCAACAGCGTCCACAGTACAGGCCCGCTCAGATGAAAGGCTTTCTTTGTTCCGGCAGATTCCCGCTCATCAAAATCCCAGCGAAGCAGGTTAGCTGTCGGCTTGCCATTTTCTGCATATAACTTATGTGCAGCTTGTACTTTGGGCGTAAGGGTTTGTATCGGTATTGGCTTTCGTAAATTATCCTTATTTTCATCAGACGCTCCTGTAAGTTCAATATCTGCCAGCCCTACGCCGACTTTTTGCAAGTAATGCCGAATGAGCGTCTGATAATCAGCCTGTTGCAGTAGATTTAATGTCGTAGGATTGTTGGCAAGCTGCAAACTGTCAATGCTTACCAGATGGCGAAACCAGCTCATAATTTTGACAGCCTCTTCTACGTTCATCATATCGGCTGTTGAAAGGAACAGACCATTGGCGCGGGTGGCATCAACAGCAATATTAATCACTGACTTATTGCCTTTGAACCCGTGCTTAATGTCAATCGTCTCACCCTCACGTTGAAACAGCAGCACTTCGCGCCCTGTTGTTTTACGAAAAAGCCATTCCTGTTCCACCGCATCAGCCTTGAAAATCAGCCCGTAACGATAGCGTGAAGGCGGAATAACAAAAGTAATTTCTAAGGTACACGGGCGCTCCTGCCAGCCTTGGCGCAGCAAGAAAGGGTCGTAGGGCAACTTTACAGTTGACGAGTCTTTGGCTGAATACTTGACAAGACGCTCCAGCAGGCCAATTGCTTTTAGCAGATTACTTTTTCCGCTACCGTTAGCGCCATACAAAGCAACCGCATTCAATGCTTCAAAGCGACCTGCGTGAAAGATATTCTGCGGATATTCCTGCTGTTGCCGCGCCGGAAGCAGACTAATAATCTGCTCCTCACCTACGGAACGGTAGTTAGCAACTCTAAATTCAATCAACATGGCTTAAAATGTGGCTTTTTTGTAAAAATACACAAGTTCGCTTGAAATATAAAGAACTACGCCAGTTCATTAAATACTTTGCTTGACCTGATCACACCACACAACATTCCAGCGAATTTTCGCTCAAAAAAAGAATTTCGGTAAAGCTAAAAAAATTTTTGGGCTTTTCAAGCAGCGCAATACCCGCTCTGAGACCTCCCTGATGCCTTTCGCTTAAAAAAATCATTTTGCGAAAAAATTTATTTTGCGAAAATTCGCTTGACTTGTGTTTTTCTCTTTTGTAAGTTTGTATCATCAATTACATCAGACACCAACAGGATATGGAAGCCATGCAGACAGATACCGCCATTCAATTTTTAGCGCCCGTAACGCCGCAACAGGAGGAAATCCTCAGCCCCACAGCACTAGAGTTTTTACACCATTTGCACGAGAGTTTCAATACGCGTCGCAAGGATCTGCTCGCCCACCGCAAGGAACGGCAAGCGTCTTTTAATCGAGGCGAGTTGCCAGACTTCTTACCCGAAACTGAACACATTCGTCAAGGCGATTGGCAGGTAGCACCCATTCCTGCCGACCTGCAAAATCGCCGCGTTGAAATTACCGGCCCCGTAGATCGTAAAATGGTGATTAATGCACTCAATTCAGGTGCAAAAATTTTCATGGCAGATTTTGAGGATGCTAACGGCCCGACATGGGAAAACTGCCTTGAAGGACAAATTAACCTGTATGACGCTGTACGCAAGACCATTGATTTCCGTTCGCCCGAAGGCAAGTTGTACGAACTCAAGGAACAAACTGCCGTGCTCAAAGTGCGTCCACGTGGCTGGCATCTGGTCGAAAAGCACCTGCGCATCAACAATGAACCTATTTCAGCCTCGCTATTTGACTTTGGTTTGTATATTTTCCATAACGCACATGAACTGCTATCCCGCGGCTCAGGTCCTTATTTCTACCTGCCTAAGTTAGAAAGCCATCGCGAGGCAAGACTTTGGAACGATGTATTTACCGCAGCGGAGAACTACCTGCGCATCCCACATGGCACGATCAAGGCGACTGTACTGATCGAAACCATTACAGCAGCTTTTGAAATGGATGAAATTATTTACGAACTCCGCGAACACATGGCGGGATTGAATGCCGGTCGCTGGGATTATATATTCAGTTTTATCAAAAAATTTCATCGGCATCGCGCTTTTCTGCTGCCCGATCGCTCCGATATTACGATGACTGTTCCTTTTATGCGGGCTTATGCAGAGTTGCTCGTTGCTACCTGCCACAAGCGCGGCGCACACGCTATCGGGGGTATGGCGGCGTTTATTCCCAGCAAGGACGAGACTATCAATGCACGTGCATTTGCCAATGTTCGAGCCGATAAGGAGCGCGAGGCGCAGCAAGGCTACGACGGCACATGGGTAGCACACCCCGGACTTGTACCGATTGCAGAAGAAGTATTTAACCGCATACTTGGCGAGCAACCGCACCAGAAAAACCGTCTGCGCGAAGATGTTGCCGTTACAGCCGATCAACTGCTCGATGCGCAGGCAACGCCAGGTCAAATTACTTTACAAGGCATCAAAACTAATATCCACGTGGGTATCCTCTACACAGCCTATTGGCTCAAAGGACAGGGCGCTGTAGCGATTAACAACCTGATGGAGGATGCCGCTACCGCTGAAATCTCACGTGCGCAACTATGGCAATGGCTGCATCACCGTATTTCCGTAAATGGCGAACTGTTCGATGAAGCAACTTACCGCAACTTGCGGGCGCAAATCTTGGAAGAACTGATAAGACAATACCCTGAAACTTTTGCCGATAAACTCATCACTGCTGCCGAATTGCTTGATCAGCAGGTGCTTTCCAACGAATTTGAAGATTTTCTGACCATTCGGGCTTACCAACTACTGGCTTAACACAAGCACACAGATTCATCTAAAATACATTTTCATTAAGTAAATTTTTTGTCAATCATGCAAAACAAACAAGAACGCATCAGTCAATTAGTAACTGATTGGACAATCAACCCACGCTGGAAAGGCATCGAACGTCCTTACACAGCAGAAGAAGTAATCAATCTGCAAGGCAGTTTTACTTTGGAGTATTCGATCGCTCGCATGGGCGCGGAACGCCTCTGGAATCTATTGCACAGCGAAAATTACGTAGCTGCGCTTGGTGCGCTGACAGGCAATCAGGCTGTCCAGCAAGTGCAAGCAGGTTTGAAAGCGATTTACCTAAGCGGCTGGCAGGTTGCGGCAGATGCCAATTTGGCAGGCGAAATGTACCCGGACCAAAGTCTTTATCCGGCCAACTCAGTGCCGATGGTAGTCAAAAGAATTAACAACGCCTTGCTCCGCGCCGATCAGATCGCGACATTGGAAGGCAACAACGATAAGTATTGGCTTGCGCCCATTGTGGCAGATGCGGAAGCCGGTTTTGGTGGCAATCTGAATGCTTTTGAATTGATGAAAGCCATGATTGAGGCCGGCGCCTCAGGCGTACACTTCGAAGATCAGCTCTCCAGTGCCAAAAAATGCGGGCATTTAGGCGGTAAAGTATTGGTTCCGACCCGCGAAGCAGTAGATAAACTCGTAGCAGCAAGGCTGGCAGCCGATGTAATGGGTGTACCAACCCTTTTGATTGCCCGTACCGATGCGGATGCTGCCAATCTGATCACCAGTGATATAGACGAGCGCGATCGTCCGTTTATCTACGGCCAGCGCACCATAGAGGGCTTCTACAAAGTCCGCAACGGCATTGAGCAAGCGATCAGTCGCGGACTGTCCTATGCACCTTTTGCCGACCTAATCTGGTGTGAAACTTCTCATCCGGATCTGGGCGAGGCACGCGAATTTGCAGAGGCGATCCGCGCACGGTATCCCGGAAAACTATTGGCCTACAATTGCTCACCGTCTTTCAACTGGGCTTCCAAACTGAGCTACGAAGAGATGCTTACCTTCCGCGAAAAAATCGCCGAAATGGGCTATAAGTTTCAGTTCATCACGCTGGCAGGTTTCCACTCGCTCAATGCAAGTATGTTTGAATTGGCAAGCGCCTACCGCGACAAAGGCATGGCGGGCTACTCTGAATTACAGCAAAAAGAGTTTGCACTAAGCGCTGAAGGTTTCCGCGCTGTTAAGCATCAAGCGTTTGTTGGTACGGGCTACTTTGATGCTGTTCAGAATACTGTAATGAATGGACAAGCCTCTACTCAGGCTCTGAAAGGTTCCACAGAAGAGGCCCAGTTCTAAATCCGCATGTGAATTGCATAGCATATAAACAGACCGATTTTAGACGAGTAGTATCTTACACTATTTACAAAAGAGTGAGATGCAAATCATCATCAATCAGTTGCCTGAAACATGGCAGGTCTTTCAGGCCTGCTATGTTTATTTATGAACAGGCAAACGATCATTACATTTTGCCAAATACTCCCTAATATCAGAATAAGTCAGGGCGAATATCGAAACGATCGTCGGATAAGTGTTCCGCTTCAGTCAAAATTTTATGCATCGCATCGTGATATTGCTTAAAAAGCGGTAAATTATTATGTCCGCCGCTTTTAATGGCAAAAAGCTCTATTTGATGCGGCATGAGTTTTTGTAAATCAACACTTTGTTTAAATGGAATCAAACGGTCATGGGTTCCGTGTAGAATCTTGATCGGACACTTAACGTACTTAATCCACGTGTAGGTACGGATCGGGTAGCGCAAAATCCATGGAATCGGTAGAAACGGCAGGTAGCGCTTAGCCACGCGGCTCATGCTATAGTAAGGCGCATCCAAAATCAGCATGCGCGGGTGGTTGGCAGAAGCCAGTTTGGTAGCAAATCCCGATCCAATCGAGCGCCCATAGACCAGAATACGACTTTCGGGATAATCTGCTTTTAGTTGGTCATAGACAAACTGCGCGTCTTTCTTCAGGGCTTCCTCGCTGCGCCGCCCGATGCTTTTGCCAAAGCCTCGATAATCAATCATCACAACGTCGTAGCCATGTTGCGTAAAATCGGTCGAGTATTTTCCCCAACCTTTGATGCTTCGGCTGTTGCCATGGAAATACATAATCAATCCTTTGGGCTGACCTTCCTGTAAGGATGTGAATTTCAGTCCATTAATCCGAACGCCCGGTTCTATGTCAAAAAAAAGTTCTTCGAAGGGAAAATCGTATTTGTACTTAAAATGCTGCGGCAATTTTTCAGGGCGAAACAAAAAACGCTCTTGTATCCGAAAAGCAATAATATTGATCGAAATATAGCTCAGGATCAGTAAGAGGATGATTTGCCACGTTTCCATAGCCACTTCAGTCAGGTTGATGAATTTCCATTTGCTGCAAGGTAACACTGAAATGAATCATGTACCACGAAGATTTTATCCCGTAGGCATTGGTAACATGGAAATCATCCCTGCTCCCCTTTTTGTGCTTCGTGAGACTGTCCCAAAAGTAACAGGGACTTTAGTATGTGATTTGTTAATCACTTGATAATCAAACAGCTATAGATCAACATCTGTGCTACATTCATCCTTTTTGGATAGCCTCGATTGGCCCCATCATGCAATTCATAATGGTATTATAGCTCAAAACTCGTGTTGTGAACCTACACACTATCAATAAACGTCCGTTCGGCGCGGTTGAACATAGCTATGCCCACAAAGAAAATCAGTATGGCAAAGCCGGTGCTAATCAGTAAGCCGCTGAGGCTCACCTCGCCAACGCCGAGCAGCGCATGACGACCCAGTTCCATCAACGGTACAATCGGGTTCAGGTTAACATAGCGCTGGAAGCCATCCGGAACAGCAGACAAAGGGAATACTACCGCAGATATATACATCAATATAGACAAGCCATAGCCAACGAAGAGATTCAGATCGCGGTATTTGGTAGTTAGCGAAGCCACGATTGCACCAAGTCCCATTGCCGTCATCGCGAAAAGCAGCAGCCACACGGGTAGCAATGCAAAAAACAGCCAGTTAATCGCGATTGATTTGCCCTGCCAGCTATACCATGCAACACACAACACATAAAAAACAAACAGAATACCAAACTGAAAAAGTGCAGAAATAGCACCCGATACGGGTACTGCCAGTCTTGGAAAATAAACTTTACTAAAGATACCTGCATTGCCCAGAAAAGTATTTTGCGCAGCATTGAAACAGCGCGTAAAATAGCTCCAAAACATCATACTGGTAAATTGAAACAGAAAAGGCGGAATACCTTCCATAGGAATCTGCGCAATGGCCCCAAATACGATGGTATTGATAATCGTACTGACAAAGGGGTTGATAAAATGCCACATCGGGCCGAGCAGCGTCTGTTTGTAGGCAGCCACAAAGTCGCGCCAGACAAAAATGCGTACCAAATCGCGGTAGCGGTACAACTCCCTCAGTTTCAGATCCCACCACGGGGTTTCAGGGCGGATAATTTCCGTCCATTGTTCCTGATTTTCTGTTGACTGATCCATCATTCGATTGTGTAGCAATCCCTTTTTGTTCGGTAATTTCGAGCGTAAATGTAGCCAAACAATCTGTATTCAGCCTTTTTTACTGTCGGAACAACTGATAAAACGACTCAAGTACATTCGTCCGCGTACTCAAATCTGAAAGGAGGTTATTGTTGCGGGAAGGATTTACGCGATTGGAAAGGAATACATAGAGCAGTCCGTTGGCAGGATCTGCCCAACTAAATGTCCCTGTAAAACCCGAATGCCCGAAACTTTGCGGCGAGGCAGAGGGGGCAGTGTTGTTGCCGCGCATTCTGTCAAAGGCAATGCCTCGCTGGTTGCCTTTGGTAGGGTCTTTACTGTCGCAAAAGTGGCAGCGCGTAAAGTACTCGATCGTTTCGGGGCGGATGTATTGCTTGCCTGCATATTGCCCTCTGTTCAGATACATTTGCATCAGTTTGGCAATGTCTGCGGCGTTGCCAAACAGCCCCGCATGCCCCGAAATGCCTCCCATCATTGCTGCACCTTCGTCGTGCACTGTTCCATGCAGCAGTTGCTGGCGAAACGCTATGTCCAATTCGGTCGGGACGATGCTGCGCAGCGGTATGCCGTTTTGCAAGGGGTTGAAAGTAAGCGTAGTTGCGCCGAGCGGTTGGTAAAAATTCCTGCTCAGGAAATCATCAAAGCTCCGCCCTGAAAGCCTGCGAACCAACTTTGGATAGTAGTAATAAGACAGATCGCTGTACACATACTCGCCGCGCTTGTCCAAAGGTGAGTTACGAATCTGAAGCAGGAGGCTATCGGGATAATTGCGTTGGATGTACAAGCGATCAGCAACTTTCAGAGGATAAGCAGCCGAAGAATCCTTGCTGAAAACTGTGCTACGCAATGCACCATTGGGCTGGCGAGCGTTCTGCCAAAAAGGAATCCAAGCCTTTAAACCTGCCTGATGCGTCAGTATTTCCTTAAGTGTCAGACGGCTTTTATCTGTTTTAGCCCAAGATCTTTCGTAACGCGAAAAAGGTCTTTCCACGTCTATCTTTCGCTCGTCCTGCAATTTCATCAGGGCGGCAGCAGATGCACAGATTTTGGTAAGAGATGCCAGATCGAACACATCGTTTTTCTGCATCGGCAGCAAGGAGTCAAAAGTGTGATACCCAAAAGATTTGTAATAAAAAACTTTACCACCTTTGGCGGCAAGCACTACAGCTCCGGGAATAGCCCGCCGCTCAATAGCAAAACGGACAATAGAGTCGGTTGCGCGCAGTTGCAGGCGCGAAAGTCCCAACTCTTCGGGCCAAGTAAACTTCAACCGTCCCAGCGGCTGTGTAGCTATGCCCGCCTCCCGCTGAAAAATAGGTGGCAGATGAAAGGGTAACTTTCCCTGAAAACCAATCGCACCAAAGATTGCTTGCGCCATCAATTCTTGCGAATCCTGCGTATCGTCGTAGGTGAGCGCTACAGCCTCTACCCTGTCCAGACGGTCTATTTGCAGCAGTTGGATCGGGCTACCGAACACAGCCAGCACAAGTTTTGTTTGCTTGTCTAACCTGCTGATCAGATAAGCCACGTCCGACTCGATCGTGCGTGTACTTTCCAGCAAATCCGGCTTCCCGTGCAATCCGATAATGACAGCATTAAAGGGCTTCAACTTTGTTACCAACGCATCCGCTGCCTCTTTTGTCAGGCTGCGCCGTGCCGTAAAGAGTTTTACGGGGGCATAGAGTTGCAGGGTATTCTCAAAATCGGGCAGCATGGGCCCATCGCTGATAGAAACGGCTGCAAACTGATAATTTTCAAGTGCATCAAAAGGCAGCAGGTTATTCTTGTTCTGCAACAAAGTCAAGGCCTGCTCTGACGCCCGTCGCTGCTCCCATGCCGCCTGCCAGATATAGTATTCCAAACTATCGGCGCGATTGCGCAGGATCTGTGCACAGGCAGCAAATTGTAGTATCGCCGCATAAAAACCTATCCATAAGGCAAAAAATCTTGTCTGTGTCCTCGTCATGGCGACTACATCTCATCAATTTTCGTTACCGTACCTTTAAATTTGCTGTTGGTGAAAAAAATCGTGTAGTAGTACACGCCCGAAGGGAATCCCTTACCGTCCCACTCAAAATCTTTGCGGTCGCTTTGGAAAACCAACCTGCCCCAACGGTTGTAAATCTCAATTTTCAAGAACTCATTCCGACAGTCGTCGGGCGGCCAGTTTGGAATGCGGAACGTATCGTTGATGCCGTCTCCATTAGGCGTAAAGACATTAGCAGGCTGAAAATTGCGCAAATCAAACTCGGCAGCATAGCGCATCTGTACCAAAATAGTATCTGTGCGGCTCAGTCCGCAGTCGCTCTTATCGCGAACTGTAAAACGAATATCAAACTCGCGGCGGCGGTTCAGCATTTCGCAGTCGGGAGTCCATGCAAATGGCACCTGCAAAGGTGCAGCGCCTTCCCTGTTCTGAAAACTCATGCCAAACTCTGCCAGCGAAAAACCCTTTGGTTCGGCCGAAATGCTGATAATATCGCGATCGGGATCGTCGCCGCGCACATCGAAGTTAATCGGCTGCCTAGGCAGAATATTGACCTGATAACGACGGGTTTGCGGTACCTGCGTCAAATTAGCGCTGATTACAGGTGGATTCGGGTTCGGTACAGGCAGCAAACGCAGCGTTACGCGGATCGTATCAGAGCGGTTCAGGTTACACAGTTTTCTGTCAGTGGCAATAAACGTCAGTTGAAACTCTCGCGGCTCGTTATTGGTCAGCAGGCTGCAAGGGGGTTGCCATGTAAATATACTTTGCACCATTCCGCGCCCTGTAACAGGGTTGGGAACAATTGAAATGCCTGTTGCTGCCAAAGTAAAACCATTAGGCGCACCTACCAGTGTCAGCGTATCGTTGTCTGCATCGGTAGCGCGGACAGTAAAACGCACCTGATCCCCTGCACGTACCTCGCGGAAATAGCTTTTAGCCGAAGTTTCTGTCAAATCTGCCGTAACTACAGGTGCACGGTTATTTTGCTGACGATAAAGCAGCACCAATCGCACGCGAATGGTATCACTTGCAAAAGGCTGGCAATCCCTGAAATCGCGGGTCAGAAAATCAATTTCAAAAGTACGGCTGAATACGCCCCGCGCCAGATCGGGCAGTAAATCACAATCAGGGTTCCAGGTAAGCGCAGAGCGCAGCACTGGTCTGCCACTGCGATCAGTAAAGCGCATACCTACATCTGCCAGATTGAATCCTTGCGGCAATGCACGAAGCAGCAGGCTGTCTCGGTCGGCATCATCAGCCAAAATATTGGCGGTGTAAGGTCTGCCAAGTTCTACCGTATCTACATAAAATTTGGTGAAACCGGCCCGCAGCGGAAGCTCCGCACTTGCTACAGGCCGCCTGTTGGGGCTTGTATTGGGCAAAATACGCAGCCGTACACGCGCCGTATCGAATTTAGGACGACCGCATTCGTCAAAATCATTAATCAGGAAATTGACAAAGAAATCCTGCGCACGGGTACTGTCTGCCAGCATCGAACAAGCGGTCGGCCATCGGAAAGTGCCGCTGACGGGCGCTCTGCCGCGCACATCGGGGAATACCATGCCCAGTGCCTGCGGGTTCAGGTTGATACCTTGCAAGCGCAGCAGTACACTATCGCGCTCATTATCAATTCCTTGTACAGTAAAGTTGAAAGCCCGCCCTACGACCACCGAATCAACATAGGTGCGAGTTTGCGCATCAAACGGCAAGTTGGGTCGCACCTCAGGGCGCAGGTTCGGAGGCGTTTTGACAAAAAGCCGCACACGAACTACAGAGTCGGAAGTAGCAGGCGGGCATAGCTGAAAATCCTGTGCGCGGAATTCTAAATCGAAGGCGCGATGCGCACCCGGCGGCAGGTTTTCCACCAGTTCGCAAGGCGGAATCCAGCGAAATGTACCACTCAGCGGCGGCAGACCAGCCAACGTTGGGAACTGCGCCCGCACAGCAGCCAGATCGAAGCCGATACCTCTGGCGCTCAGACGGATGCTATCTCGGTCGGCATCTGTACCCCGCACGGGAAAGCTGATCGGGCTGCCAACAAATGCAGTATCGTAAAATACGCGAGCTACAGGATCAAACCGCAAACTTCCAATCGTCGGAACAGGTCTCTGATTGGGTAGCTGCTTGTTTTTCAAAATGATGCGCACAGTAGTTTGCGTACTTCGCGGGGGCTGGCAACGCGGCTGGTCGGTTGTTGTAAAGCGCAACACATACTCGCGCTGGGCTTCGCCGGATGCGAGCAAATCGCAGCGCGGAGTCCACTGGAAAGTATTGCGCAGAGGCGGCGTTCCCGTCAGATTGCCGCCCAAGGTCATTCCCAGCGCAGCAGGATTGAAACCCACTCCCTCCATCAGTTGGCGCAGTACATCGCTCTCGCCGTCAGTGGCTGTCAGGTTAAAAGTAAGGCTCTGCCCGATCTCCAACTCGACTGTGTATTCCCGCCGCACGCTATCGAAACGCGCCAGATCTGCTGTCAGTTGCGGCGGCGTATTAGGGGCTACCTCTACCAGCACATTCACCCGAACTGTGTCGGACTGCGGCAGCGGGCAACTATTATCCGTAACAATCAAATCGAAGGTATAGGGCAGCGGTCGTCCGTTTGCATCGAAGCGCTGCGGACATTCAGGTACGCAAAACTGCTGACGCGTTGTTCCGCCATTGGGCAGCGCAACCCTTCCCGGAAATGTAAAGCCATCAGCCCCTGTGAAATTAATCGGCAGCGCACTGATGGTAAGCACTGTATTCGGGTCTTGATCGGAGAGCGCAAGCGTACCGCAGCGGTTGGCATCATCTACTCTGAAACGGATCGTATCGCGGGCGGTTAGGAAGGTTCCGGGACGATTGGGATTGTCTATCTGCGCCACCGGAGGACGGCTGCGCGGGCAATTCAGTACATATAATTGATATTCCCGAACCGTTTCGCCAATTTTCACACCATTTCTGAATTCGGAAATCCCAATAGCAAATACATACAAGCCCGCAGTCCGCGGCGTAACCGTCAGCACGCCCGTATTGCTTACCTGCAAAGGTGGGCTGCCGGGAATCATATTCGCCAGTCCAATACCGGGTACGAAGCGAACCAACGGATAAGGCCCGGGATTGGGTGGATTAGGTGCAGGATTTACCTGTGTACTTGTACCGTTAATCGGCGTGCGTAGTTCATAGACCAAGCGATCTCCATCGGGATCAGTTGCCCCGTAATTAAAAGTAAATGGCTGCCCCACACAGGCATAATCGCTTACGGGCGGGGTCAAGTTGGGCGAGGAATTGATGAAACGCACGCCGTTGCGCATGAGGGGCGGAAACTCCATGTAAAAAGTCTGCCCGGCACTTCCCGGAGCCACAATGTTGTCTATCACATTATTACGGCAACAGCGCTCCCAGCTCAGGTAATAGCCTGCCGCTTCATTGTAGATATTCGGATTGAGAACAACATTACTAATGTAGGTGATGCGCCTTGTTACGATCTGCCCGACAGCACAGGCAGGTACTGTATAATTTACAGGGCGTTCTTCTACCAGAGGCAACTCAAACACCTGAATCAACCGATTGGTTGCTTTTGAAAACGAGGCAATGCGTACTGTAGGACGATCTATTGCGGCCGGATTACCATTAACAGCGTCAAAATACACATTGAGCGTAATCCTGTAATTATTGCCGGCCACATGCGCCAACTGGATTTCGCCGCCTACAATGTGTGTTGCTTTTGCGGGCATTGCCCAAAACCCGATGAAGGGCAGTAGCATACAGCAAAAGCGAATGAAGTTTGTATTGGTCATGTATGAATATGTGTTCTTTGTACTAAATTAGCAAATAATAGTGAATCGTTTATTTTTGCCGATGGTAAGACTCAAATTCGACACAGTGCTAAGCCAACAACTCACACAAAGCATTAAACGGCAAATAATGCCTCTGCTGATCGGCTGCGTGGCTTTCTTGTTTGGCGGTTGTGGAGAGGGGCAGCCCAATGCAGTGCTGGAGCTTTATGTACTGAACGGTTTTGGCGATGGCGTACCCGATGCAGAGGTAGCGCTGTACCGCACTCGCGAAGATTGGCTCAATGAAAAAAATCCCGTCAAACCTCCCCGCAAGACTGCTGAAAACGGTATTGTGCGCTTCGTAGGATTGGAAGCCGGTGAATATTATTTTAACGCCGTCAGCGATAGTTTGAACAACTGGGAGGGAAAATTCCGCACCAACGTCCGCTCAATCGGCTCGTTCTATGTCAATACAGAATTTACAGTTATCAGTAAAAATAACAGCGGACTGTTGGCCGGTCCGGGTGGCAAACGCTGGCGCATTACTGAGGTAACGCTCAATGGACAGCCATTTCCCAGTGGCATACCTTCTTGCGTGCGCGATAATGTGAATATCTTTTTTAAAGCAAACAAATTCGTTCGCGATGAAGGCCCAACCCGCTGCAATCCTACCGATCCGCAAATGCTCGAGGGAGTCTGGCGCTTCAATAGCACAGGCACTGATCTAATCTTTGACTATGGCAATGAGATCGAAATCTGGAAGATTATTGATATCACCGATACGCTCCTCCGCTTCCAGTTTACTTTTGGTTCAGCAGTAGTTGTTGTAAGTCTTCAGCCGATCTGACAATCTTTTTCGAGGTTCTTGCAACTTTTTTGCTACCTTTGTGGTCTTATTAACAGAAGTTCACTGACTTATTGGGGTTGACTGGTTTTGACAGCATGAGTTTTTGCGTGTAAGCATGCCGGGAGTTGGAGGTATTTCCCGTAAATAAAACCTGCCAAAAAGATAACTGGCGAGACTAACTACGCCTTGGCTGCTTAATCCGGAGGATTAAGCGCCTTTGTTCCGGGTAGCCCACGTGCTGCCGGCTATCAATCGGGACATCACGATGCAGCGCTGGTCTGTGCGATGTTGTTAAGCACAGATGAGACTTGAACAACTAAGGTAGAGTTTCGGCGTGTTTCCTGCCCGGCTCTTCCCGACAATTAAAGGAAACTAAGCATGTAGAAAGCACGACAAAGCCGTGTTCTGGACGCGGGTTCGAATCCCGCCAACTCCACTGCATTCACACGCATGAGAGGCTGTCTCCAAAGGCTGAATGTAGCACAGACTTCAGTCTGCAACTATTTGATTGTCAGTTATTTAGCAAATCACACACTAAAGTCTGTGTTACTTTTTGGACAGCCTCTTTTTTGATTATACAACCTATCCCATCACTGTTACCAACTCCAATGGACTACTCCAAAGTTGTCATCAAGATTGGTTCAAATGTGTTGGCAACTGCCGAAGGTTTGCCTAACGAACAACATATCGCACATTTGGTAGCACAAATTGCGGCATTGCGCCAGAAAGGCATACAAGTACTGCTGGTGTCTTCGGGGGCGGTAGCCTCTGCTCGTGGACGCATCCAATTATCCGATAGCGCCGATCAAGTAACCAAGCGGCAGGTACTTGCCGCAGTAGGACAGATCCAGCTCCTCCAGTTGTACAATCATCTGTTTGGCACACACCAGCTGACAATTGCACAGGTGCTTGTAACCAAAGACGACTTCCGCGACCGCAACCACTACCTGAATATCAAAAACTGCTTCACAGGGCTGCTGCAACATCAGATCATCCCGGTTATCAACGAAAATGATGTTGTCTCGATAACCGAACTTATGTTTACTGATAATGACGAACTGGCAGGGCTTGTTGCGTCTATGATGGATGCCGATGCACTGTGCATTTTGAGTAATGTGGAAGGCATTTACACAGGCAACCCAAGCGATGCAGGAAGTGAACTCATTAGCGAAATTACCCCCGAACTGAACCTCAGCCGATTTATCAGCGCCGAAAAATCAGGTTTTGGACGCGGTGGCATGCTAACAAAAAGTAACATCGCGCGCAGGGTTGCACAATTAGGTATCAGTGTACACATTGTCAACGGCAAGCGTCCGCATGTACTCACCGATTTGCTCATAGGCAAGCAGCAAATAGGCACGCTTTTCAAGCCGTTGCGCAAGGCTTCTGCCGTCAAGAAGCGCATTGCACACAGCCGCGATTTTGCCAAAGGCAAGGTCTTTCTCAATCAGGGGGCGGTAGATGCCATTAGTTCGGCGCGCGCTACCAGCCTACTGCCTGTTGGTATTGTTCGGATAGAGGGCAACTTTGAAAAAGGCGATCTTATTCAGATTTACAATGCTGAAAATCAGCCGATTGGCTTAGGTATTGCACAATACGGTGCAGACAAAGCATTGGAGCGCCTCGGAAAAAACGGGCAAAAGCCGTTGGTGCACTACGACTACCTGTTTATCGGCTGAACCTACTCTTTGATCAGGCGGATGTGTTTAGTCAGTTCGATGCAGTTTATGTGTATTAAGTAGCTGCCTGAGGCAAGATGTTGTATCGGAATCTCTATTAATCCTTTCCTCATTTGCGCAGAACCTTCCCAGACGATGCGCCCCAGATGATCGGACAGCCGAAGACTAACCTGCTGCAACTTCGACAGATCCAAGCTAAGTAATGTACTACTTTTTGCAGGATTAGGGAACAGAGTTGCCTGCGGCTCGTGTGTCGGTATCGGCGGCTCAGGCAACGAAGTTTTGTTTTCTACGTTTAGTAATTTTGTCTGCACTTGCTCGCAATTATTCAAATCGCGCACCGTCAGCGAAACAGTGAATGCCCCTGCGCGCTCGTAAACTACCCAGACCTCTTTGCCGAAGGCAGGCCGCCCATTACCTAGATTCCATGTCCAAGAAATAGCTGTGTTGCTCTCTGCTGTCAGGCGAATCGTATCGCCTACTGTAAATGCACTGCCTTTACCTGTGGCAGTAAAACGCGCATTCAAATCGCTTACCTGCAAAATAACCTCTAAGGGAAGACTCTCGCGTGTTGAGTCTATATTAGTAATGTATATTTTCCGTGTGGCTTGCAGCGCCCCTATGTTCCACGATGTGCCCTCAGCGGCAGGCGCTCCTCCCAAAGAAGGCGGAGTGGCGTAGAAACGGAATCTTGTGCCATTAGCAGGCGTAATTATAACCGTTGCACCAGGACAAAAAACGCCCGGATTGACCCAGATCGGAACAGGCCCCTGCCCTACTACTGTGATTACTTTTTCTACAGATGACAGACATCCCAGCCGATTCCTAACTTGCAAACGCACCCGATACTGTCCGCCGCGGGCAAAACGATGGACAGGATCTTGTTGAGTGGACGTAGTCCCATCGCCAAAGTCCCACAACCACTCAACTGCGCCGAGGCTGCGGTCGTAGAGTATCAGCGGCGGTGTATCGGGGCCCAAGCCAACTTCAGCCGGCATTTCAAAATCTGCAATCACCTCTCTGGCAAAAATCATAATTGCCCTCGCATCACTTTCTATGACAGAATCTACGCTAGTAATTAGCAATTGCTTGTCTCTGTCTGCTATCAACTGATAAAACGCCCCTGTGTGTACAGGAGGCTCATCTGTACTACCCAAATAGAAATTGAAGCGCGAACCGCCCGAAGGTTTCACTGTTACCAGTTGTCCCCGACACGCCTCTATATCATTAACAATAGGTATCGGTGCTTTCCTGCCAACGCGGAAGGTTTGCATAGTGCTATCGCGGCAACCAAATGAATTAGTAACGATCAGTTTTACCGTAAAAGTGCCTTGTCGGCTGTAGCTATACGACGGGTTCTGCTCCATCACGCGCGGCGAGCTATCGCCGAAATCCCACTCCCAGCGCGTGATTGATCTATCGCTCGTGCTGCGATCAGTAAAGTTAATGCGATCGTAGATGACAGTATCGAACCGGGGCGAGTAGTCGAAGGCAGCACGCAAACGGATGCGACTGATTTCTATCTCGGCAGGAAGGCTCTCTAACGCAGAATCTATACTGGTAATCAATACCTTACGCACCCTGTCATCGTTCAGTACATAGCGCTGACCCGTAGCAGCGGGTGTTGAAGAAAGGCTGTCGTGATAGAAATTGAAATTTCGTGCGTTGATTGTCGAAGGACTAATCACCACAGGACTACGCTCACAGGCAAAGGTAATAAAAGGAATCTGCGGGCGGTTGCCACGTGCTAAGCGCACCACTTTGATTGTTTTCGAGTAGGTCGCCTGACAGCCCTTATCATCGGTTATCGTCAGTCTAACATTGTAATTGCCCGGATTTCGGAAATTTACAACCGGGTTTCGCACCGTCTGTACGGGTATGTTTTCGCCAAATTCCCAGCGCCAACTGACAGCATTTACGCTTTCGTCGAACAGCAACAACTTGCTCGAATCGGCGATATTGAGCGAGTCTATGGATCGGAAACGCGCTACCGCCGAGTGGATGCGCACAGTGTAGGGAACTAAGCTGCTCTCGATCGGGTGGTCGTAGCCGCTGACAAAAAAAGTTCTGCCTTCGTCTTCCATGCGCAAGGGCAAATAGCCTCCCTCGCTGAGAGGTGTTTGCAGGTTATCTGCGGTATAGAATCTGAATCTTGTGCCATTGCCCGGAACGAAGCGAACCGTATCGCCTCCGCACAGGTAATCAGGCATGACGGGCGGCTGGCTGCGTACCGTCGCAGGGTTCAATTGCAAAGCGCCTTCATTGATTGATTGCTGCAGTTCTGCAAGATTTTGTCCTACGGCGACTACGAAAGAAACACGGCGCTTTTCACCCGCTTCCAATCGCGGAATGATGCCCGTAACTACGTGTGCTACGTCTGCGCCTCCCTGTCTGTGTGTACCTGCCTGCGCGCGTCTGATACCTGTGGAGAGTGTGGTAAATTTCTCTCTGATGCTAAACCCATCCGTAAAATTAAACTGATTGGCGTGTATATCCTCTTTATCAATTGCGTAATAGCCGTTTACCTCACTCAACACTTTGACTCCTGCCCACAGACCATTTTCTTTGTAAACATAGCCAAAAACATTGACTGCATCCCAGCCTGCCCGATTATTCAGGTCGCCGATGTCCCAATCGGCATACAAGCCGATGCGTAGGCTGTCATATCGCGAGTTGGCATTATTGGTTACGTCGTAATGGATGACGATATAATTCTGATGCGGCGTGTTGATCCGCCCGCTAATGATCTGTTCAACATTGATATTCAAGCGATTAAAGTTATTGATCGCATCTGTAAACGAAGCGTAGGCAACTGTATGTTGCAAACCCTGATCGAGTACGCGCGGATGTTGAATGGGGGTAAAGTCTGAAGATCGCTGACCGGGACTAATAAAAATGCCATTGGAAACCACCGTTGGCGCAAATCCCACCATCAGCCCCATTTCAGCCAAAATCTGCTGGTTATCGAATCGCAAACCGATACCGGACAAAAACTGGTTATCTGTCATGCCGATTCGTCCATTAGCAGCAGTAGATAAACTAATGCGGTTGAATTGAAAATTCATCGGACTGGACGAAGTTTTCAAGGCAAACATCTGCCAATCCGAGTAATCGCCGTCTGTGTAATTCAAGCGCAGGTGAATTATTTCACCAGGAGGGGTATCGGGGGTTAAGTAGATGCTGAAAGGTTGCTGCCTGTTATTGACCGAATCAAGCGAGGCTAGCGCACCGATCGTAAAATTACCCTGTAAAATACGTACATAGCGCGAATCGCTGGTCAAAGAAACACGTGCATTGACAACAGGGCGCAAGATATTTCTAAACACCGCCGACAGTTGGATGGTATCATCGTTGGTTGCATTTCCGCTTGCGCCTCGTGCTGTCCACTGGAAACTACCTGCCACAATCGCTGCCGTTGTAGCTTCGTTCTGCAAAGCGCGAAGGACATTCAGCCTGCCCCGCCCCAGTTTATTGACGAAAGGCGTATTTTCGGGAAGTGCATATACGTCATCTGCTGTATTGCGCAGCAAAGCAGCCACCTGCACAGCCTTCAGGTGAGGAAAGCGCGAGCGCACCAAGCCGGCAGCGCCCGATACAAAAGGCGCGGCAAATGATGAACCTGAAAGCGAAGAGGTAAAATCAGGGCCGGTAAAAGTACTCCAAATATCTACTCCCGGCGCCATCAGATCAATATGGTTGCCAAAAATGCCATTGCTTGCCCGCCTATCCTGTCGGTCTGAAGCCGCAACCGCCATTACATGCTCGTAGGCTGCCGGATAGAATGCCACCTCTGCACCGCCTGCCGTTACCCAGTTACCCGCAGCAGCTACCACCAGCACATCTTTCCGATGGGTAATATAATTGATAATATCCTGCTCCCACTGAAGAAAAGCAGTAGCCTGACCGAGAGAAACGTTGATAATTTTAGCGCCATTTTCCGCAGCATAAAGCATCGCGCGGTATAAACCAATTGGGTTTAGCGAACCTATCCGCGTTACTTTGAGCGGCATAATACGACAGTTGTAGCCCACACCTGCAAAACCGATGTTGTTATCGGGTACAGCAGCGGCAACGCCTGCAACAGTTGTTCCGTGAAAATTGTTGTAAATGTTTGTGTTCTCTGCAAAATCAACTCCCAGACTATCATCTACAAAACCATTGCCATCGTCGTCTATCCCCGGTCTGCCAAAGCGTTCTGCGTTATTAAAATACAAGTTTCGGCGAAGATCCGGGTGATCGGTGCGTACCCCCGAATCAACAATGGCTATCACTGTGTTCGTATCTCCACGGCTTTGTTCCCAAGCCTCAAACACACGGGCAAGGCGATGTCCAAACATGCGTCCGGGAAAAAATATTTCGTTAAAGAACGGATCGTTGGGCGTAAAAGACTCATTGCCAAGTAACTCATAATGCGCAGGAACAGGCTCTGCATAGGCAACCTGAGGAAGCTGTTGCAAAAGTTTTTGTGTTGCTGCAAAGGAAACTCCGGGCTTAAGCTCAATTTCATACAGATAAGCAACATCGTAGTTACCAAAAGAAGTGCGTCTTGCAGCAGGGTGAATCTGAGTAAATTGCCGGATACCTATTTTATCGGCGGTAGCCAACGCAAATGGCTGTGCAAAGTTGAAAGAAGCAGAAGGTTTGAATTTGACAATTAATTTGTGTGGTAAAAAAGCATCTGTTTGCCTGTCTGAGAACTGACGAGCAATACTTTTCCCATAATAACAGAGGCACAACAAACAAAGTAAGAGTCTTCTCAAGAGCCAAAAAGTTTTAAACACATTAATGAATTGAGTAAACTTGCTGTTGAAAATCAAAGTTTACCTTGCTGCTAATTTACGAGAGAATACGTAAATCTTGAGGCTATGTTGCACGATTTCACTCATAATTCACATCAGGCAGACATTGCAATTATCGGCGGCGGAGCTGCAGGTTTTTTCGCAGCCATCAATGCGGCAAAAAATTCACCTCAAAGTAAAATTTTATTACTTGAAAAAGCAAGTAAACTACTTATGAAAGTCGAAATATCCGGCGGTGGCAGATGCAATGTTACTCATGCCTGTTTTACCGTCGGCGAAATGAGTAAAAACTATCCACGCGGCGAAAAGCTAATGAAAAAGCTGCTTCCGCATTTTATGACTACGGATACGGTACAGTGGTTTGAGGCGCGGGGAGTACCCATCAAAGCAGAAAGCGATGGCAGGATGTTCCCCGTCAGCGACGACTCTCAAAGCATCATCGCCGCACTGATGACAGAAGCCCATCGCAACGGCGTACAAATTGCCAACAGGAAAGAAGTAATCGCTGTAGAACCGCAAAATCAAGGATTTAAGCTACATTTGAAAGATGCTAAACAACCGATCTCATGCCGTAAACTCATTATTGCAAGCGGAGGCAGCCCCAAAGAAAGTGGACTGCAATGGCTCAAAGAACTTGGACACAACATAGAACCTCCTGTGCCTTCGCTTTTTACTTTCAATATGCCCGATGAAAACATCACAGAACTTCAGGGCATTACAGTACCTCACGTAGTAGTTAAGATTTTGGACACTCGTTTTTCATATGAAGGCCCCTTACTGATTACGCACTGGGGCATGAGCGGGCCTGCCATATTGAAACTTTCCGCATGGGGTGCGCGGTGGATTGCTGAAAAGAACTACCGCTTTTCGGTAATGGTGCGCTGGACCGGCAATCGGGAGGAGGAGCAACTACGCAACGAACTCATGCGCTATAAGCAAGAACACGCTCAACGCCTTATCAGTAATCGCAACCCTTTACAAATACCTACTCGTCTCTGGGAGTACCTCCTTGCTAAGATCGGTATTGCCACAAACAAAAAATGGCACGACATTGGAAAATCAGACATCAACCGATTGGTCAATATTTTGCGTAATGATACCTATAAAGTGTCAGGAAAAACAACTTACAAAGAAGAATTTGTTACCTGTGGTGGTGTCTCATTAGACGATATTGACTGGACAGATATGCAAAGTAAAAAAGTCCCGGGCATGTATCTGGCAGGTGAAGTGCTTGATATAGATGGCATTACGGGTGGATTCAACTTCCAAGCCGCGTGGACGACGGGCTACATCGCAGGAAAATCCGCAGCCTTATCGCTTAAAAATAATTGATCAACTCGTTCTTTTCCTTATCTTCCGATGAAGTTCTCCTTTCACATATACCTCATCATCAGTTTTATCGCCTGCTTTTCGCTTTCAGGATGTAAATCTAAGCGACCGCAGGACGATCAAAATCTTCAAATAAGCAGCACGCAATCCGTTCGATATGCTAATTTTTTCAGTATTGAAGAACAGCAAGGATACACCCTGCTTCGCGTAACTCCTTTTGAGGGTAAGCAAATAGATTATGCTATCTATCCGAAAGATAAGCCACTGCCCAAACTGCCGCAGGGCTGTCAGCCTATTGCTGCCCCGATCGAGCGCGTGGCGCTATACGGAACTACCTATGCACATCTCTTTGAAATTATTGGTTGTCAGTCAGTTATCAAGGCTTTTGCGGGTAGTTCCTATCTCTTCAGCGAGCGGTTGCGTGCTGCAGTGGCCAACGGTCAGATCGCCGAACTTGGTTCCGGTAGCCAACCCAATGTAGAGTTGCTAAGCCAACTCAAACCCGATGTTGTAATGCTGTATGCAGGTGCAAGCGATGCAAATAAACTCTCACTGCTGCAAAGAACGGGAATAAAAGTACTGATAAATGCTGACTTTATGGAAAATAATCCACTCGGAAAAGCAGAGTGGGTGAAAGTAGCAGGCTTGCTGTGCAATAAAAGCAAAAAAGCTGATAGTATTTTCAACCAAATCGAAGAAAAATATATGCAACTTGCTGCCAAGACGCGTAATGTCCAGCAAAGACCTACAGTATTCCCCAATGTGCCTTATGGAAATACATGGTACATGCCGGGAGGAGATAGTTTTATGGCCAAGCTATTACAGGATGCAGGTGCAAATTATCTCTGGCAGGATGAAAAACAAACAGGAAGCCTGCCGCTAAGCCTTGAAGCTGCTTTTTCCAGAATCCAGACTGCCGATTACTGGATCAATCCGGGTAGTATGGAATCACTGGACATGATCCGTAAAACCGATACCCGCTTCGGGTTGCTCAAGGCTGTTCAATCAGGTCGGGTTTTCAATAATAACAAAAGGCAACTACCGCAAGGCGGCAATGATTACTGGGAATCTGGAAGTGTACGTCCCGACCTTGTACTGGCAGATTTAATCGCTATTTTTCATCCTGACATACTGCCTAACCATGAATTTGTTTACTTTCAGCGCCTGCAATAAGATATGAAAATTATCATTCGCATGGTCTCTGTACTGGCTGCTATTTATTTATTGCTGATACCGCTCGCCTATTTTGGTCAGACTTATGTGATATTTCATCCTGTCAAGCTCCCCAAAAAATACAAATTTCAGTTTGATGCAACCTTTGATGAATATACACTCTTTACATCTGATGGAGAAGAGCTTAACCTGCTGTATTTCAAATCTGAAAATCAACCTGCTAAAGGACTTGTATTGTACTACCACGGCAATGCAGATAATCTACAACGCTGGGGAAAGTACAATGATATATTTCTAAAAGCAGGCTATGATTTCATGGTTTGGGACTACAGGGGTTACGGCAAAAGTACGGGCAAACGCACCGCAGACAATATGCGTAGCGACGCAGATTTAGTTTATCATTTTGCCAATAAAAAATACAAAAGCAATCAAATTATTATCTATGGTCGTTCCTTAGGATCAGGCTTGGCCGCTTATGTAGCCTCGCGTCATCAGGCAGCCCGATTAATTTTGGAAACACCTTATCACAGCTTTGAGGATGTTGCCTATACCTATGCCCCTATCCTTCCCTATGCAAAACTACTCCGCTACGAGTTTCCAACTTATCAATACATATCTCAGATTAACTACCCTATTACGATTTTTCACGGAACAGCCGATGAATTGCTGCCGTTTACATCAACTATCAAATTAAAAAATTTCATCAAAAAATCTGACGATTTTATTGTGATCGAAGGTGGCGGGCATCACAACCTCGGCGAGTATGAGGAATACCGAAGCCATTTGCGGGCTATTTTGCGCTGATTGTTTGCAGAATTAGCAGCAGGCGGCTAACTTCATTCCCGTTACAGTCAAAACTATTCCGGTATGAAAACAATTAAAGGGCCAGCCATTTTTTTGGCGCAGTTCATGGGCGACCAAGCCCCCTTCAACGACTTTAAAACAATTTGTGAGTGGGCGGCTTCGCTCGGATATATTGGTGTACAAGTGCCTACATGGGACAGCCGCTGCATTGATCTGAAAAAAGCGGCAGAAAGCAAAGATTATGCGCAACAGGTGCAAGGCATTGCCAAAGAAGCAGGCGTAGCCATCACAGAACTTTCCACCCACCTGCAAGGACAATTAGTTGCCGTACACCCTGCCTACGATGCGATGTTTGACGGATTTGCACCTGCCGAACTGCGCGGTAATGCCGCAGCACGCACTGAATGGGCAGTTCAGCAACTCAAGTATGCAGCGCAGGCAAGCCATCATATGGGACTAAGCGCACACGTTACTTTTTCAGGGGCTTTGGTCTGGCCATTTATGTACCCTTGGCCACAGCGTCCTGCCGGACTGGTAGAAACAGGCTTCAGCGAACTTGCTAAACGCTGGCGACCCATTCTAGATCATTTTGACCAATATGGCGTAGATGTTTGCTACGAACTGCACCCCGGCGAAGATCTTCACGACGGTATCACTTTTGAGATGTTTTTGGACAAATTAAATAATCATCCACGCGCCAATATTAACTACGACCCAAGTCATTTTATTCTGCAACAACTGGATTATCTGCAATTTATAGATTTTTATCACGAGCGCATCAAAGCCTTTCACGTAAAAGATGCAGAGTTTAATCCGACTGGTAAACAGGGAGTTTACGGAGGTTACCAAGGCTGGGTAGATCGCGCGGGGCGCTTCCGTTCACTTGGCGACGGACAGGTTGATTTCAGCGGCATTTTCAGTAAACTTACCGCCTATGACTATGACTCTTGGGCAGTTTTGGAGTGGGAGTGCGCACTCAAACACCCCGAGCAAGGGGCTGCAGAGGGCGCTCCATTTATCGAAAGCCATATCATCCGCGTTACCGAGCGTGCCTTCGACGACTTCGCAGGAACAGGAACTGACGAAAATTTTAACCGAAAAGTGTTAGGCTTGTAGCGAGAAAACCGACGTAGAGGCTGTCCAGAAAGTAACACGGACTTTAGTCTGTTATTTGTTAGTTAGTTGATAATCAAATAGTTACAGACTGAAGTCTGTGCTACATTCGTCCTTTTTGGACAGCCACACATTAATACAAGACTTGCAAAGCGCTTTCTTTGTCTCTGAGCAGTTGCTGTTGCATATGCTCGAGGCTATCAAACTTTTCTTCGCCGCGCAGATAGGCTATAATTTCAACCGTAAGGAAGGTGTCATAAATTTCACCATTAAAGTTGAAAATGTTTACCTCAATGGTTCGCTCTAAGTGATTTCCTAAAGTAGAGCGAACCCCAATGTACATCATGCCACCATAAATCGTCTCTTCTAATCGGATGCGCACTGCATAGATGCCATCTTTAGGAATCAGTTTGTAACTTTCGCTGACATAAAGATTGGCCGTTGGGAAACCGATCGTGCGCCCCAACTGGTTGCCTCGAACAACTTTTCCGTACAGCGAATAAGGTGCGGCCAAGTAGCGATTAGCAATATCAATTTGGCCTTGCAAGAGCGCATGACGGATCTTGGTACTGCTCACCCCAACTTCCTCTATGTCCTGACGCGGAATTTCTTCTACGACAAAGCCAAAGCGCTGTTCGTTGGCTTTCAAAAAGTTAAAGTCGCCTGCGCGGTCTTTTCCAAAGCGATGATCGTAGCCGATAATGAGTTTGCGCGTATTCAGTCCTTCAACCAGAATTTGCTGTACATATGCTTCGGGCGAAAGATTGGAAAAAGTTTTATCAAAAGGTAGGATAACCAGCCTGTCAATACCGATGGCGGCTAACGCCTCGGTCTTCTCTGCCAGTGTAGAAAGTAGTTTTAGGTCTTGCTGTTCCGGAAAAAGTATCAGGCGCGGATGCGGCCAGAATGTAATAACAACGCTTTCTGCCTGTGGATCGTGCGCTTTGATACGTTGCGCCTCAGCTACCAGTGAGGATAATATTTTGCGATGTCCGACGTGTACCCCATCAAAAGTTCCTTCCGTTACGATGGCATACGAAGGCGGTTTATGTCCGGCTATTCCGTGCTGTACTTTCATGCGTCGCTTCGTTCTGCTTTAATTGCTTCAATAAGTTTGGGTAGTTGCCAGGCATCATTTACCGAAAAATCGCCGATGCGGGTGCGCCGCAGGCTATCCAGATAAGCGCCCACGCCCAATGCCTGCCCAAAGTCGTGCGCAAGGCTGCGGATATAAGTACCCTTTGAGCATACTACGCGAAAATGAACGATGGGAAAAGCGATTTGCTCGAGTTCAAAACTGAAAATTTCTACGGGGCGCGGTTTCACCGCGACGGTTTCACCGCGACGGGCTTTTTTGTAGAGTCGCTCGCCATTTACTTTAACGGCTGAAAAAACAGGAGGCAATTGTTCAATCGCGCCCTTAAAATTGTCGGCGGCTTCATACAACATCTCCTCAGTCAGATGGCTAATGTCCACAGCTGCTGTCGGTTCAGTTTCGGCATCATAGGAAGGGGTCGTTTGTCCCAGCACAATAGTTCCCGTGTACTCCTTCACCTGCGCCTGATAGCTATCTATCAACTTGGTTTTCTTTCCGGTGCAGAGAATCAGCAAACCGGTGGCAAGCGGGTCTAACGTACCTGCATGACCGATTTTTTTCTGCCGGATAGCATAGCGGATTTTATTGACAACATCAAAAGAAGTCCAGCCATAGGGCTTGTCCACAAGCAGCGTTTCTCCTGTTTCAAAATCAAATGACGGCATAATGCAAAGTTATACCATAAATTGAGATGTAAACAGAGATGCCGCTATGGTTGAGGCGACTGCCGGCGCAATTGTACGAAATGAGAGTTATCAGAATGCAAGTTTGGACATGTCTTGACTTTCAAGTGCTTACAACGCATTGATGTTTGTCAGATAATGCTCGGCTTGCGTCAGAATTTTTTCTTTCTCAGCAGCAGCCATCTTGTCCCAAGTAACATACATCATTCCAATGCGCGGATTGCGCGCTAACTTATCGCGGTGTCGTTCGTAAAAATGCCAATACAAACTATTGAACGGACAAGCGCGCTGACCATATTTGAGGTCTTTGTTGTAGTGGCAGTTTGTGCAGTAATCGCTCATTTTGTGCATGTAGTTGGCACTGCTTACATAGGGTTTTGTGCCAACTATGCCACCATCGGCAAATTGGCTCATGCCGCGCGTGTTGGTTATTTCCACCCATTCAATCGCATCTATGTAAATGCCCAGATACCACTTATCCACCTCGTCGGGATGAACACCCGCCAGCAAGGCAAAGTTGCCTGTAACCATTAGCCGCTGGATGTGATGGGCGTAAGCCTTTTGCAGCGATTGCCCGATGGCATGCCGCAAACAGTTCATTTTAGTTTGCCCGTTCCAGTACCAGCTGGGCAGCGGGCGCTCGTGCTTGAAGAAGTTCAGTTGAGAGTAGCGCGGCATTTGCGCCCAATAAACGCCGCGCATGTATTCGCGCCAACCGATGATTTGCCGCACAAAGCCTTCCACTTGCGCCAAACCGATGCGCTCTTTGTTATTTTGCCAATGCTCAATAGCCGCATGAACAACTTCCAAAGGATGTAATATTTTTACATTCATGGCAAAAGAAAGCCGCGAATGGAATAAATAGGGGTGCCGGCTTGTCATCGCGTCTTGATAGCTGCCAAACTGAGGCAACCCGTAGCGGCAGAAATGCTCCAAAAGTTGCAAATTCTCTTCGCGTGTCGTTAGCCACTCAAACGATTCTATTTGCAAGCTGCCAATAGTTTCAATATGGCTGTATTGAATATCTGCAAATACTTCTGTTACTATTTGTAAAGAAATCGGTGAAATTTTCAAAGGTGGCGGCAAAGGCGCTTTGCCGTCGTATTTTTTGCGGTTTTCCGCATCGTAATTCCACTTTCCGCCTTCGGGATCGCCAAGTTCGGTTAATAAAATATTGTACTTTTTCCGCATGGCGCGGTAAAAAGTTTCCATCAAATAGGTTTTCTTTCCTTTAAAAATCTGCGCCAACTCATCGCGTTCCGTTAAAAAGTGTTCGCTACTTACCGCTTGCGAAGGAATCGGCAAATGGCGACAAAACTCGGCAAGGTAAACATCTAACCTGTACTCGTCGGGTTGTTGGTACTCGAAGCGTTCCGCTCCGATTTGCCGCATGATAGCCGTAAGATTATCGGCAAAATTTTGGCTGTTCTCTTTATCATTGATTTTCAGATAGATAACCCGATGTCCTTTCTGCCGCAACTCATCGGCAAAGCGCCGCATGGCGGCAAAAAAAGCGATGAGTTTTTGTATATGATGTCGCACATAGTCGGTTTCTTGACGAATTTCCATCAGCGCATAAACCACATCGGGGGTAACTTTTGCAAACCAACTGTGTCGGATATTGAGCTGGTCGCCGAGCAAGAGTCGTAACGTCATTGTTTCAGCAGATTGTTGGCATTATCAACTCACAACACGCATTTATGTTTTGCCCCGTTAAACCTTGTCGCCAATCGCTTGTCTTACCAAAAACGCCTCTATGAAAACCCTCTTTGTCGCTTTTGCCGCCTGTTGTCTGCTCACGGCGGTCGCTTGTCAAAAAAATACAAAGGCTTTTATCGTTCTGAAAAACGGTAAAATTGTCATTGAGCGCTACTTCGGGCGGTTTACGGCAGACAGCGTCTGGTATTGGGCTTCGGCGGGCAAAACGCTGACGGCAATGTTGGTTGGCATCGCACAAAAAGAGGGACTGCTGCGCATCAGCGACCGCACTTCGCAATATCTGGGCAACGGCTGGACATCGCTGCCTGCCGATAAAGAAAACCTGATTACCATTGGCCACCAACTCACCATGACTACGGGTCTAAACGATGCCGTACCCGATAACGACTGCACCCTGCGCGCCTGCCTGCAATACTCTGCCGATGCCGGAACGCGCTGGGCGTATCATAATGCCCCTTATACGCTGCTGGAAAAAGTGGTGGAAACGGCGGCACGCGCCGACTACAATACCTACTTCCGACGCACTATCGGCAACCGAATCGGCATGAGCGGTTTGTGGCTAAAAGTAGGATTTAACAACGTGTATTTCAGCAATGCCCGCAGCATGGCGCGATTCGGGCTGCTGTTGCTCAATCGGGGCAAGTGGAACGGCGCG